>CAYYDL010000536.1:0-11862 GCA_964470545.1 uncultured Hyphomicrobium sp.
AAAGCCGCGGTCGATCAGTCCAGGGCCGGTGTCGCGCAGGCCGACGCCGCCATCTCCACCATCAAGGCGCAGATCGCACAGCAACGCGCCGTCATCTCCGAAGCTCAAGCAACGATTGCATCGGACAAAGCCTCTGAGGTCTATGCTGAGCAGAACAACAAGCGGTTTGGCACGCTTGCGACCGAGGGCTACGGGTCCGTTCAAGACGAACAGGCGGCCGAATCCGAAATCGCAAGCGCCAAGGCCACCGTTGCCAAGGATGAGGCCGCTCTCGAAGCCGCCCAGAGGCAGATCGCCACCCTCGATGCTCAGCTCACGCAAGCGAACGCGACGCTGGAGCAGAACAAGGCCATGCTCGAGCAGGCTCAGATCAATCTCGGCTACACGACAATCACATCACCTGTCGACGGTGTTGTCGGCGATCGTACCGTTCGTGTCGGTCAATATGCACAGCCGGGCACGGAGCTTTTGGCGATCGTTCCGCTCAAGAAGGCCTACGTCATCGCCAATTTCAAAGAGACGGAGTTAGCGAACGTCCATTCCGGTCAGCCCGTGACGATCGCGGTCGATACTTTCGATGACAAGACGGTCCGGGGCTATGTCGGCAGCCTCGCGCCCGCCAGCGGCCAGGAGTTTGCGCTCCTGCCGCCCGACAATGCCACTGGAAATTTCACGAAGATCGTCCAGCGCATTCCGGTCAAAATCTATATCGATCCCAACGATCCATTCGCTGGACGGCTGCGCCCGGGTATGTCCGTTATAGCGACCATCTATACCCACGGTTCCCCGCCACGGCGGACCAAGCCATGAGCACGACTGCAAGTTCAGGTGCAAGTGGCGAGGGGGCATCCTTGCGCACGTGGATCGCCGTTGCGGGATGTATGCTCGGCGCGCTGATTGCGGTTTTGGACATTCAAATCGTCAATTCTTCGCTTCCCTACATCGAGGGAGGTATCGGCACAGGGGTCGATAACGGTACGTGGATTTCTACGTCCTACCTGATCGGCGAGATCATCATGATTCCGCTGACCGATTACCTGAGCCGCGTGTTCGGATTCCGTCGATTTCTGCTCACCAACGTCGTGCTCTTCCTTTGCTTTTCGGTGGCGTGCGCATTCGCGGGCAATCTTGGGACGATGATCGTCACGCGCGCGCTGCAGGGGTTTACGGGCGGAGTAATGATCCCGATGGCGTTTACCGCCGTGTTGACCAGGCTTCCCGCAAGGCAGCGACCGATCGGACTGGCGGCCTTCGCGATGACCGCCACTTTCGGGCCGGCTATCGGTCCGACGATCGGGGGTATTCTCACGGAGCAGTACGGGTGGCCCTATATCTTTTTTGTCAATCTCGTTCCCGGAGCGGTGATGCTCGCGCTGCTCTTTCCGACGCTCGATCGCCAGCCAATGCAACTTCATCTTCTGAAGGAAGGCGATTGGTATGGGATTGGCGCAATGGCGGTGGGTCTTGCGTGCCTGCAGACGGTCCTTGATGAGGGAAATCAAGACGACTGGTTTGGCTCACCCTATATCGTTCATCTTTCGATCGTCGCGGCAGTGATGCTCGCAATTTTCGTCATCATCGAATTGCGAAGCAAGCAGCCAGCCGTCAATCTGCGATTGCTCGCGAACCGGAGCTTCGGGCTCGGCACGCTGGCGAATACACTCGTTGGGTTCGCGCTGTTCGGCTCGGTCTATGTGCTTCCCGCCTATCTTGATCAGGTGGAAGGATACAATGCGCAGCAGATCGGCCTCGTCCTTGCGTCCGCGGGACTACCGCAGTTGCTGATCATTCCGTTCGTTCCCGCGCTTCTCAAGCGCTTCGATCCGAGAGCGATCGTCTGCGTCGGCCTCGCAGTATTCGCGGCCAGCTGTTTCATGAATACGCACCTGAGCTTCAACTACGCAGGCCCGCAGTTCCTTGTTGCGAATGTCGTACGGGCATTCGGTCAGGCCATTCTTCTCTCGCCTTTGTCCGTCATTGCGACGTCCAGCGTTGCGCCGAAAGATTCAGCGGCGGCGTCGGGTCTTTTCAATATGCTACGTAGTCTGGGTGGTGCGATCGGCACAGCCGCCCTCGCGACCCTCATCACCAAGCGTGAGCAATTTCATTCAAACATCATCGGGCAGTCGGTGACGCCGTTCAGCGTGATCGATCAATCGTTTCTTATCCGGATGCAGCGCTATTTCGAGATGCATGGCATGCCTGATCCGGCTCAGGCGTTCCATCAAGCGGAAATTCTTCTCGGCAATCTCGTCTCGCAGCAGTCCTTTATTCTAGCGTTCTCCGACGCGTTCTACGTCATGGCGCTCGTTTTACTTCTCGCAGCCGGCGCAATCGCTTTGGTGAGGCCTGTACCCAGACTGCAGCCGGTGAAAGACAGATGACACGGACATTTGTCGTCATCATGCGAAATTCTTGGCGATTTCCTACGTCAGGGCGGCGCTTTGCTTCGATCAAGCAAGCGTATGGAGCTGGCTTGCGGACCCATCGGTCCTTCATCGGCAGCCCGCGTCACCTGCACCATCATGCCAATCTGAAGCTCATCGAACTTCCCCCCGACCACGGCGTTGCGTGTGAAGTAGAGTTCCGGGGCGTTGTCAATTTCAACGAAGCCGTAGCTCTGATCCGGAAAGAGCCGCACCACCATGCCGCTTTGACCATCTGCGATACGGCTTGTCACCTCCTGGCTGCGAATGTCGGCAAGCTTGTCGAGCTGGCGTTCCACGGCTTCAAAGGCGTTGTTCAGAGCAGCGGTGTGATCTTCCTTCGCTTCGCGTCGCTCTTCCTCGTCCTTTCCGATGATGGGGCCGCGCCCTGGCACATCCGCCTCGACTGTTATCGCGATTGGCACCTTCGCCGTCTCCGGACTGCGGTGCGGCACCTCGACCACGACGCGGCACCCTATCAGGCGCGGATATAGATTTCCCAGGCGTCTCACGCGCTCACGTATTAATGTTTCCAGTGCCGGAGAACTGTCCATTCCTCTGAATGCGATTTGAAGCGGTCGCTGCATTGTCTAAGCCATCAGTTGTGCAGCCTCGGCTGCAAAGCGGTCGCCAAGATTATAGAGCATAAAATCGAAGGACGCAGGAGGAGATCGCGTTAACGTACCTGTCGAGGCGCACTCCTGATATCGGTTCTACTTCCCTTGTCGAGTGTTCTCGACTGCACGTGCCGATGGTGTCCGTCTCCTATCGAAAACCTCGCAAGCCGGATGAGGTTGCGCGATCGCGAACATCTCGCGGATTGAATGCCTATTCGATTGTCGTCGGATGCAACTTCCGGAGGCGAACCGTAACCATAACGGCACGGGCTCTCATCATCGGCGGGTGAGCCCGGAGCTTTCCTTTCGCACAAGATCGGCGGCGGAAGCCCAGTCAGCAGCCTCAAGACGTAAAGGTAAGTCAGCGAGCGGACGCGGACGAATAATCAAGGCAGTTGCGGATGATGGGTGCGCAACCTGCATCCCGGCGTCCCCACTCGTCGGTCGCGCCAGCGTAGGAGACTTCCGCAACCTTGCTATGCTGGATCCGGAACTGCACCCGACAATAGCCACCGCTTGGAGGCGTTATCGCGGTTCCGATGAGCGGCAATGTCGGCGCAATGGTGATGCCGGCAGGGACGGCATCGGCATGTTCATACATCCAGATTTTTCCGCCGGGAATGTTATCTTCATCGGTCGGATGACCAGCGCACATCAGAAGGTCATTCTCGCGCAGTCCGATCAGCTCGGACTTTCCCCGCAATGCAAGCTCGGCGTCTCGCATTGCGCAGCCCCCGAACGTCAGCATCAGCAGAAGAATGGCCGGACGGCCGAGAACGCGTGATGCCATCGAATCTTCCCCCACAGCGAATCGGCAAGGAAAGGATAGCGAGATTTGTGGTGGTGTCAGTGTGACAAGCACTTCATGAACTGCGCCTGCATGAGTTCTTTGCGGAAACCAAATGCTTCCGCACTGTACGGCCTTGGAACCCCGGCACGCCGCTATCGTAATCCTCCGGCCGGCGGTCCATCGCGGTGGCAGCAAAACTCGGAGGAAACATCATGAAAACAGTGAAGTTCGTGATTGCGGTGTCTGCGCTCATGCTCGGTGCAGCGCCCGCTTTCGCAGCGTCCGCGGGCTCAGGCGGGGTTGGCACATCGGGCGCTGGCAGCGGTTCGTCGGGTGTGAACAGCGGTGCTGATACAAACACGTCCGGCAACGTTTCCGGCTCCCAGACCGGCGGATCTTCCTTGAATTCTGGATCAAGCGGGAACTCGTCGGGAACGTCTGGCACATCCAACACTCCAGGGGCCTCAGGCCATGCGCCAGGCCAGCAGATGCAGAATGATTCGAACTCCACAAGCCCGGGCGCGTCGGAGTATTCGCCTGGCCAGATGAAGAAAAAGAGTTCGGGCGTATACGGCACGCGTTCTGGCGCTGACGGGCCAGGGCCTTCCGGTGAGGCGGGTCAGTGACAACGCGCAGCCCACTCCATGGAACCCGTAGCGTTCAAAATTCGTAGGACTCTCCGCCCATGGGGTGCTGGGTCGGTGGCCTCGCGCCACTGGGCTCGAGATGCGCTAGCGCATCTCGAGCTTTCGCCTTATTCGGCACGCCGCCTGTTGGCGTGCTCAGATGAGAGGCTTCTTGTACTGAACAGCTTTTGTTGCGCTGGTTGCTGGCAGAAGTTTCCCGCGATCGTTCGTTTCGACCGGCCAGTCATGCTCGGGAGCATAGTAGAAGCCATCCGCACAGCGCTCGAGCTTTTCCCGGTCCACAATCGTTATGAGCCTGCGAGCCATTTTGATGGCGCCCTGCCATTCGAGCCGTTGAAGTGCAATCGTGACCCCTGCGCGCCGTACCCCTAGGACGTCGGCCAGATTTTCGTGAGTGATCGCAAGTTGTCCGTTAACAGATCGATCATGGGCAAGAAGCAGTCGACGAGCGAGCCTGTTCTCCAGGCTTCCTTTCACATTCGCTATCGATCCATGCGCTGTCTGGATGAATATTGAATAGGCTTGGCGGAGGAAGCATTCACGCAGGCTCGTGCTCACGATGACAATGCGACGTAAGTCCGCGGCTGAGATCGCCAGTGCCTCCCCCTCCATCTGGACGATCATGTCGACAGAAGACCGGGAATGACCAAGCACAACCGATGTCCCAGTCATGCTCTCCCATCCGATCGTGCAGACTTCGCTTTTTTGATGTCTTGTCCTGTTCCGGACCATTACGGAAATCAATCCCGACGCCGGGAAAAAGACCGTCGAAACTTCCTGTCCGCAAACTTCGATCTTCTGCTTCTGAGTCAAACGCGTCCTTTGCAAGTACGGCCGGATCAGCGTCTCGTCGCTGCGGCTGAGATTTGCAAGGACACAGTTGCGGCCAGGACAGTGTCTGCTCGATCCCACGTAGCGTCACCCGAAATGGATATTGCGGTGCGGAAGTCTAACACCGGACGCTCTGCATCCAAGACTTTTGTTTCGAAACGAAGCCCATGCGGTACGCTCACGCTTCGCTTGAGGGTCACTCCACGTGATGAGACCGTGAGAACCGCTGTCGTATTGGATAATCGTCGTGATGAGTAAATTCGGAAGCGCCATGAAGCGGCATGGAACCCTTGTGGTGGCGTGAGCATTTAGCGCACGCAATGGAGGCGCTTCATGCTGGCACCTGAATCTATTCTTGCGTGGATCATCATCGGAGCCATCGCCGGCTGGTTGGCGGGCATTCTCGTGAAGGGATACGGGTTTGGCCTGATCGGAAATATAGTCGTCGGCATTCTCGGTGCCGGTGTGGCGGGGCTTCTGGCTCCCCGCTTAGGGCTCTATACCGAATCCACGGGGGGAAACATTGTCGCCGCGCTTCTTGGGGCGCTCATTCTTCTGGCGATCGCTGGCTTGGTCCGACGCGCTTAGAATGGGGGGGCGCATGCGTATCGGCGGGTTTCAGCAATTTCTCTTTCGGTCGGTGAGATCAATAGGCTTGTTGGCGCTTCTGTTTGCCGTCGCGTTGCCCCTCGGTGCGACTGCGCGAACCATTTCCGAGCGGCATGGTCTCCAAGGACGTTATTTCTTGATCGTTTGGGCCTATCAGGGCCGCGACGACGATCTCGTCCACGCGCACACGTTTTTGAGTTTCTACCGCGGAAGCGATCTTGCGAAAGGGCTCGTTCATCCCACGACGATCAGCTGGCTTCCCGCCAGCGGCCCTGTGCAGCTTTTTGGGGCTGTGAAAGGGCACAATTTTACGCTGGACCAAACGTTAAAAACGGCCTGCCGCGCAGGAGCGGAAGTCAAATCCTGGGGTCCCTATGAGGTGCGCCCCGAACTCTTCAGAGCCGCAACGCGTCGGGTGCGGCTGCTTCAATCGGGGCGGATCAAATATTCCATGATCAGTGCCCCTCCGAAATCCATGAACTGTATTGCTGCTGCTGGAGATCTTACGCCGGTGCCTCTCCACACTGGAATCCTCTGGGGCGTTGCTGCCAGTGCGGAGGTCGTGCGTCACTTGTCGCCATATTTCGTCGATGACGGAGTTCGATCTGATCTCAAATGGCTGGCGACAAGTGCACGCCCGACGGCTTGCGCTGGTGACGGCGGGCAAATGGCGAGCGGGGTACGCCCAGAAGCCTTTCCTTGACACCTGCGCTTTAGCCGACGCCAGATCGCTTTTGCGCGGCACGAGTATGGAGGATCTGGGAACGCGCTGAACGTTCATCGCGTTACACGCGCGAGCAGATCGTCAGGGTATTTGAAATGTCAAAAGCGTTATTCAAACAAGATAATCACGGTAAGTCCGCGCAAACCTTCGGGTCTTTTGAGGAATTCTGGCCATATTATTTGCGTGCTCATGCGCGGCGGGAAACGCGCGCTTTGCACATCGTCGGCACCACGCTCGGAATTTTCGGCGTGGCATCGTGGTTGGCGACGCGACGGGCAAAGTACCTTGCCGCAGGACTCGCCGCTTCCTATGGGAGCGCCTGGATCGGCCACTTCGCTTTCGAAGGTAATAATCCGGCTGCGTTTGTAAATCCCATTTGGTCGCTGGAGGCTGACTTACGTATGTATCGGCTTTGGCTGACGGGCGGTCTGGAGGCGGAAATGCAGCGCGTGCTCGGGAAGAGCGGAAGCGCGTCCAGTGGTCTGCCGCGCCGAAGCCCTCCAGGAACGTGAAGGTTCAGCGGATCAGATCAGGAGCATTCGACCTTTCTGCGGGGACGTTCTTACCCTGGCAAGCGCTGGTCGGAATGGGAATCCTCTGCGCGACGTGGCTCGGCCCACTCCCCGCTCTTGCACGCACGGCCTTCTCTCCTGGAATGATCACCCACTTGTCTGTCGTCGCACTGGCAGGACCGCTTATCGGCTATGGGCTCGCGTTGTGCGCGGGCGCTGAAATCCAAACTCGACGGGCGCTTTCATTTCTCGTCATTGTCCTCCTTTGCGACATGGTGGTCGTGCTGGGTTGGCATCTGCCCGCATTCCATGATGCTGCTGCCCGGTCATGGCTCGTATTCGCTTGTGAGCAGGTGACTTTTCTGGGTGTGTCGATCGTCGTCTGGTATCTGGCGTTCGCAAACCGTCAGGTGGAAGCCGCGGGTGCTCTCGTTCTCTTTATGATTTTCATGCATATGACGATCCTCGGCTGCGTGCTGGCGATTGCACCACGCCTGCTCTACGATCCCGAGGTGTGTCGGGGCGCGTTCGGTTTGACGCCTCTGGAAGATCAACGTTTGGGCGGTGTTCTCATGGCGAGCTGGGGAGCCGGCGCATACCTGTTCGGTGCGCTGGTGCTTCTCTACAGGGTCATTCGCCGGTCCGAGATCACGAACTCGATAGAAGATGTCTGATCTTCGTTAGCGCCTCTCCCGTTCCGAGTTGGTCTTCTTTGATGGTGCTCTGCAGACGTCCATCTACGGATATCAAGAGAGCCGTCGAGGTATGATCGATCGTATAGTCCCCGCTTGAGCCGGATCGCCGTGCGCGAAAGACGTGATATCCATCGAGCGCATTCGAGAGGGCCCCAGATTTTCCGGTGAGCCCGATAAGGCGGGGCGAAAACGCCGCAAGATAGCTTTTGAGACGTGCCGGTGTATCGCGTTCCGGATCAACCGTAACGAAAACGAAATCCAGTTTTCCCGCTGCTGCGCCGAGTTCGTTTATGTTTTCCGACAAGGCCGCAAGACTCGTCGGGCAAACGTCTGGACATGACGTGTAGCCGAAAAGCAGGACGCGCGGCTTTCCGGCGAATTCCGCATCGGTGAAGGGATGGCCGTTCTGGTCGATCAAGGAAAACTGCGGATCCAAAAGTGCACCGATCCGCGGCGGAGCCTCGAGGCTCGGATCCGACGCAACTCGAACGACCATGGCCATCGTGATGATCGCGAGCATCGCCGCGACGACGCGTGCAGGGGCGGCCCGCACCAATGTGGCAGGTTGGGGCGTTCGTGCCGGCGACAGCCACTCGGCGGAACCTTGCTTCATCTCTCGTTTGAAACTTCAGCTGCGTTCTGGTTGCGGACGCGTGCTTCGGCATCAATTGGTTTCGACACGGGGTACTCCGTACGCATCGAGGACGGCGTCGATCTGAGGTCTTCGCTTCGAAATGGCGCGATTGAGGCAGTTCACGAGATCAATGTCGTTCTTTCGAACGCCCATGGAAATGTCATACGTCAGTGCCAGATCGATGGCCGAAGGATCGAGAAGGATTGGAACGACCTTCAGGGCGACAGGCTGTTTTTTGGCAAAATAGCCCGCGGTTGGCCCCCAAACGATCCCGACGTCGATATCGCCTTTTGCTACGGCATCTACGATGGGGGCCTGAGGCGCGTGCGTCGAATAATCGTTCTGTACCATAAAGCCCTGCACGTTATTGACGATCCCTCGCCGCGTCAGATCGTGGACCGGGGGCGTATTCACGCCGTCATTTCCGATAAGCTGCACACCGATTCGCAAGGTGTGCAGCAGGGGATCGTCGAAAGACGAGATCGGCTGCGCATCGGCGCGCCGCACGAAAGCATAGCTCGAGCGGTAATAAGGCCTTGTCGTCTTCAACATTTGAAGCCCCGACGGAACGCCCATTACGACATCGCAAAGGCTCGCATTGAGCGTCGTCCGAATAAATCCGCGTCTCTGCGCATGCCACACGTATTGCACTTGCGCTCCCATCTCTTCAGCGACAATGGACGCAATGCGATTTTCAAATCCGGAGCCATCTTCCTTCGAAAACGGTAAGTTGTTCTGATCCGCGCAGATGCGAAGTTCCCGGGCGGAGGTCGGAACAGACTGAATGCCCAGAAGCGAGAAAACGAAAAGCATCGAACGGCAAAAGCGCAAAGATGTTGATGTCGGCACGGTGTCCTCGCAGACTTTTCATTTAAGCGTGTACAGATAGGCGGTGATATCGCGAGCTTGTGCTTGATCGACGCCCATATTGGGCATCACGTTTCCCGGCACCACGGCCTGCGGATCTCGCAGCCATTTGACCATGTTGTCCGGCGTGTTTTGAAGCTTGCCCGCAAGATAGCCGCGGCGGCCAATGGCGTTGAGAGGTGGCCCGACGAAGCCATCGGCGTCAGCTATTCCAGGGATGGTATGACACGTCCCGCAGCCAAATTTTCGGATAAGGTGGGCGCCGTTTCTGGGATCGCCACCGTTCGCGCCGGCCTGTACTCCGCTTTGATCGCAACCAGCGGCGAGGGCGGCGACCGAAAGAACAGCGAAGCTTTGAATGATGTTGAACGCGAAGCGACGGCGCGAAGCCGGTCGTCTCACGGATAGTGCGGCGCGCCTTGAAATGCGCTCTTTCAGTTTGACTAAGATGTGCATGGTGGTACGGCCAAATTCACGACGAAGCTGAAGATGATCGCACTCAAAAACATCGCTCCGATCATCATGCCCCAAAGTGCGAGGAAATGCTGCCGCCCTTCCCCAACTTCCGTGACGGTATGGAAATGGCCGCTTCGGGGTGGAGTCGTGGCGTTCCAGTTCTGATAGGCTTGCCATGTCGCCAATGCGGTAATGGCAATCGCGACGACGTCGATGACAGTGAATGACGCAGGAGCGAATATCCATTGGTGTGCGCGGTTCGGATTTGAGCAGGCATTGCTCGCCAGAACGAACTTCAGGAGCAAGTCGAGCGACCAAGCAAGCGGTCCGGCGGCCAAGATAAAGGCGAGGAACACCGAACTGTTGAAGAAGGCCGGAGAACGCCGAACGGGATTTGGGCTGGTTTCTTTCATGATCGACCGCTCAAATAGGGTGTGATGTAAATGGTGAAGAACACGGCGAGCCAGACAACGTCGATGAAATGCCAATAGATTGCTGCGATCGACACGTAAGCGTGACGATGAGGGCCGAAGTAGCCGCGCCAACACCAGATCAGGATGGCAAGCAGAATAAGAAGGCCCACCATCACGTGAGCCATGTGGAAGCCCGTTATCGTGAAATAGAGGGAGCCATAGGCGCTGGAGTGGATTGAAAAGGGCTTATTATGCCATTCGAAGAACTGAACGGTTACGAAGATAATACCCAAGATGATCGCAGCAGCGGTGCCAAGCAACTCTTCGCGCGCGTTGCCGCGTTTGGCGCCGCGTTCGCCAAACCAGATTGCGCCACTGCTCACCAGAAGCACGATCGTATTGGGCAGAGCCAGCGATAGGTGCGGAAGTTCGGGGGGCCAGAGTTCCGCATGCGATTGCATGGCGCTGTAATAGTAGCTGAACAGAAGGTAGCCGAATAACGCCCCCTCCGTGACGATTCCACAGAGCATCGCCCACCAGCCCGTCGCGTGATGGCCAATGCTACCAACCGGCAGCCGACGCGGCTCGACTTCTTCGACCAAGCTCATGACGTCGATCCCTCGATTTCGCCGAGGCTTCGTCTTGGCCAGAGCCATGCCACGGTAATGACAAGGATCGCTATGGCGGAAGCGGCGAGCCACCACCAGGCCTCAAGCATCATCGTCGTGAAGAGAGCAGCAAGCGCCAGCGACAACAACAATGGTGCAAGGCTGTCCTCCGGCATCTTTACGATCACGTCGGGAACAGCATCGAGCATCGTCGTTCCGAGCGTCTCCTTGCCTTGGTCCAGCACGAATCCGCGCGCGGGACTCGATTTTTGCCCTTCGCCCAACCGATCCTCCCACAGCGGGCTGCGGCTCGCGACCGTCGGAATGACCGCGAAATTATACGGCGGCGGCGGCGACGACGTTGACCATTCCAAGGTATCCGCATCCCAGGGGTTGGGACCGGCGATCCGGCCGACGCGTAGGCTTCTCACGACATTCACAAGCGTTATGAGAAGCCCGATCGCCAAAACAAAAGAGCCGATCGAGGTGATGAGGTTCAGAGTGCTCCATCCCATCTCGGGCGAATACGTGTAGATGCGCCTGGGCATTCCGAGCAGGCCCGAGATATGCATCGGGAAGAAACCGACGTTGAACCCGATAAATATAAACCAGAAGCTGATCTTGCCGAGCGTTTCGTCGAGCATGCGGCCGCTCATCTTTGGGAACCAGTGATAAAGGGCTCCAAGCACGGCGAAGAGGTTCCAACCGATCAGCACATAATGAATATGGGCCACCACGAAATACGTGTCGGTGAGCTGCCAATCGACGGGCACCGAAGCAGTCATGAAGCCGGAAACTCCGCCGATGACAAAGACGATGATAAATCCCGCAAAGAAATAGAACGTCGTCGTGAAGTCGGGCCGGCCGGTCCAGATTGTGGCCAGCCAGGAGAAGAGCGAAACTGCGCTCGGGATCGCGATGATCAGCGAAACGGCGCTGAAGAACGCCAGCGCCATCGTCGGCAGTCCTGTCGCGAACATGTGGTGAAGCCAAACGCCGAATCCGAGAACCATCGTCAGAACGGTTGCGAGAG
>CAYYDL010000537.1:0-2362 GCA_964470545.1 uncultured Hyphomicrobium sp.
ACCGGCATCGTGTCGCGCGGCGGCTCGATCATGGCCAAGTGGTGCCTGGCCCACCACAAGGAAAACTTCCTTTATTCGCATTTTTCGGAAATCTGCGATATCATGCGCGCCTACGACGTGTCGTTCTCGCTCGGCGACGGCTTGCGTCCCGGCTCGATTGCCGACGCCAACGACCGCGCGCAATTCGCCGAACTCGAAACGCTCGGTGAGCTGACCAAGATCGCCTGGGACAAGGGCTGTCAGGTGATGATCGAAGGCCCCGGCCACGTGCCGATGCACAAGATCAAAGCCAACATGGATAAGCAGTTGAAGGCCTGCGGCGAAGCCCCGTTCTATACGCTCGGGCCGCTGACGACGGACATCGCGCCGGGCTACGATCACATCACGTCCGGCATCGGCGCAGCGATGATCGGCTGGTTCGGCTGCGCGATGCTTTGCTACGTCACGCCGAAAGAGCATCTGGGCCTGCCGAACCGCGACGACGTCAAGACCGGTGTCATTACCTACAAGATCGCGGCCCACGCGGCGGATCTCGCGAAAGGCCATCCAGCGGCCCAACTTCGCGACGACGCTCTTTCCCGCGCCCGCTTCGAGTTCCGCTGGCAGGATCAGTTCAACCTGTCGCTCGATCCCGACACGGCGATGTCGTTCCACGACGAGACGCTGCCGAAGGACGCGCACAAGGTCGCGCACTTCTGCTCGATGTGCGGCCCGAAGTTCTGCTCGATGAAGATCACGCAAGACGTCCGCGACTACGCCGCGACCTTGAATGACAAGGAAATTGGCATGCTGGAAATGAGCGCGAAGTTCAAGGAAATGGGCAGCGAGGTCTATCTCGACGCCGAGGAAGTGAAAAAGCGAACATCAACGCGCGTGCCGCCGCTCAACGGATAAGCTCCGTCGATGGCTCAACGAGCTGATGTCGCTTTGAATGTTCAGGCTGCGACCGTAGCAAAGCGCTCGACGGTTGCCGCGAAATGACCGCACCAGTCGCGCTTGCCGACGACGGGCCAAGCAGCACGCGTATCGGCGGACGCCGTTTGGGGCAGAGGCGGATTGAACCGGCACAACCCGGTATCCTTTTCCTTCTGCTTTGCAGTAGCGCTTGTATGGGTGTCGTAGAATTGGCAGTTCGCGCAGGCACAGGTGGTCATGAAACGACTCCTCGTATGCTAAACTTCCCCCCGATTGGAAATGTAATGGTTTTAAGGTATGGGCCTTTGATATAGCTCAACGCTGCGGAGCCGAGAACGGCCCGCAAGCGCCCCCATCCGCACGCTTTCGCCTTCACTCGATGATCTGCCGGAAAATCGCATGCTGACGCTTTATTCCTACCCGACGCTTTTCGGCGTCGCGGATAATAACGGATACGGGCTCAAGGTCTTCGCATTTTTGAAGCTAACGGACGTGCCATTCCGGCACGAGCACATCTTCGATGCGTCGCAAGCACCGCGCGGTCAGCTGCCCTATATCGTTGACGACGGCGAGACGATCGGCGACAGCGAAGCGATCATCGCGCACGTGAAACGCAAGTTCAGCCTCACGATTGACGACGGATTAAATCAAGCACAACGCGACACCGACCTTCTCGTCACGCGCCTGCTCGATGATCTCTATTGGGTGATGTCCTATTCGCGCTGGAAAGACGAGCGCTATTGGAGAGAGTTCCGTGATGCGCTGCTCCGCGAGCATCCGCAGTTGACGGAGGAAGGTCTCGTCGGCGCAAAAGAATACAATGCCAAGCGCTATTACTTTCAAGGCATCGGCCGTTACGAACCCGATCAGGCCATGGCTCGCGGCCTAGCGGATCTTAAAGTCCTTGCGAATCTCATTCCCACGCCAGGCTTCGTACACAGGCCGAAGCCAACAAGCATCGACGCCGGAATCTACGGCTTCATCGCCAACATCTATTTCTATGACATCGAGACGCCGCTGAAAAAGTTCGTCGACGCCAACGCTGATCTCGTGCGCCACTGTCGGGCCATTCACGACATGGTCAGCGCCCGCGCTGCGAACTGAACGGCCATCAGCGCTTTGAAAGCCGTAGCCCAAAATCCCATTTTATCGCATCAAGATGTCAGGATGCGACAGAACGGGGGAAACGAAAATGGGCTATCGGCCGTACCAGCTTGGAGAGCTGTTCGGAATTGTTTTGCTACTCGGCTCGACCGCCATGCAGATGTTCTATCTCGACCCCTTGAAGCGCGAGATCGAATGGCGCCTCGCGGCGTTCAGCATCCAGCAATCGGCGCATGTCCAAACCAAAGCGACGTTCGATACCCGCATCGCCCTGCTGCAGGCGCTGAATGCCTCCGGCGATAAGATCAAGGCCGCGGAAACCGACCGCGAGGCGACGCTGCAG
>CAYYDL010000538.1:0-5740 GCA_964470545.1 uncultured Hyphomicrobium sp.
GATCTTGATGACTTCCGCGCCGAGCTCCCACAAGGCTTCCGGCGCCGCTTTGTAGGCGGCTCCATTGGCGCAATCGATGACGATCCTGAGGCCCGCGAGGCGGAGCTGCTTCGGCATCGTCCGCTTGGCGAATTCGATATAGCGCTCCTGCGCGCTTTCGACCCGCGTCGCCCGTCCGATGCGTTCGGCCTCGACGAGCAGCGTCCGGCTATCGGCTTCGATCAACTCCTCGATCTGCTGCTCCATATCGTCCGAAAGCTTGTAGCCGTCCGGATCGAAGAGCTTGATGCCGTTGTCGTTCGAAGGGTTGTGAGACGCCGACAGCATGACTCCGAGATCGGCGCGCAGTGAGCGCGTCAGCATCGCGACGGCCGGCGTCGGCATCGGACCCAAGAGAAAAACGTCCATCCCGACCGCGGTGAAGCCCGACATCAGAGCCGCTTCCAGCATGTAGCCGGAAAGGCGCGTATCCTTGCCGATGACGACGCGATGGCGATGCGTCCCCGACCGGAACACAGTGCCGGCCGCCATGCCGACCTTCAGCGCGATCTCCGACGTCATCGGGTGACGATTGGCAAGACCGCGAATGCCGTCTGTCCCGAAATATCGCCGTGTCATGGTATCCTCCCGTCCCGACCGGAAATCCGAAGTCGACGCCACTCGCCACACTCATCAATCCGGATATCGCCGCACCACGCTCGATCATTGCGAGCCAACGCGCGTCCCCCTTGTCCCGTGTCATCATAGATGCCCGAGCACGCGTTAGCATTCCATCCCGATGGTTGAATGAACTGGATTTTTGCACGGAATTCCACTGAGGGTTGCAAACAGCGCTAATAAGGCCTCAGGCGACGGGCTTCGAGGCACAGGGTGGCAACGAGACATGGAATCGGCCCATAGCTCGGCTAAGGATGTATCGCGCGCTGAGGAGGGCACTTCGAATTGGCGTGCGCGATCGAAGAGGTAACGCAATATGGCAGTCTTTCTGGCGGTCGCGAACCGCAAGGGCGGCGTCGGCAAATCCACAGTCGCGGTGATGCTGGCGCATGGCCTCAGCGTTTTCGGGGGAAAGCGCGTCCTTCTGATCGACCTCGACTCCCAATGCAACGCTTCGCTGATCTTGATGGGCGGCCAGGGCTGGAATGAGGCGCGAAAGGCGGGCAGGACGATTGCCGATTATTTCTACGATCTCTTCGACGGCATTCCCGCGAACGCCCGCGACTATGTGGCGAAGAACGTAGGCGACGTGGCAGCCGCCAACGGCAAGCCGGCCCCGATTTCACTCGTTCCCGGCTCTTTGCTGCTCGAAGATATCCAGGGCGAACTTTATCTGAAGCAGGCGAACCAGAGCAACGTGCCCGAAGTCGTGGCGAACCGCGTCCGCGGCCGCATGGAAAGCCTTATCCGTCGCTTCGAGGGCGACTATGACGTCGTCATCCTTGATTGCGCGCCGGGCCTTTCGTTCGCGGCATTGGCCGCCCTGAAGACCGCCGACAAAGTCATCGTGCCCTTCCGGCCCGACTATGTCTCGCAGCTTGCCGTCGACCGTGTTGCAATGCTGATCGAGGACATGCGCAGCCTCGACGATCTCGCGGAAATGCCGCCGGAGGACCGTCGCTACGTCTGCCTCGCGAACTACGTGCGCAATGACGATCGCGACTATATGATGATCGAAGAAATCAGCCTCGTCCATCCCGTGCTCGAGACCTTCCTGCCGCAACGCAACGGCATCGCCAACGCCTTCGACTATCTCGGCAAGCTTCGCCCGATCGACGCCAAATATTCTGATGCGGCCGGCGATGTAAAAGAGCTCCATCAGGAGATCTCGCGCCTCGTCGATGCGGTCGCGGTAAAGAAGAAAGCAAAAGTCGCTGTTTCTTAACGGTTGAGGGCGAGAAGACGTCGATCATGAGCAAAGGCAAACAGCTCTGGCCCGGCGATGACATGCTCGCCTTCTTTCGCGCCCATATCCGGCGCGAAACGGCGCTCGACTCCGAATCGATCGAGAAGCTCGCGGCAGCACTGACGAAAGCCGTCAACCGGATGCTCGTCTGGGAAGTTCCGGCAGACCTTCCCCCACTCGCGCCGGAGCCGACCCCGTTGGTCGAAAGCTCGAGTAACGGACTGGAGCGCCACGACCGCGCCGAGAATTTCAATCCCTAT
Organism: uncultured Hyphomicrobium sp.; assembly: GCA_964470545.1. Lineage (GTDB taxonomy): Bacteria > Pseudomonadota > Alphaproteobacteria > Rhizobiales > Hyphomicrobiaceae > Hyphomicrobium_B. The sequence continues at coordinate 2,164 of CAYYDL010000538.1, forward strand.
CTCTTCTCGGCTCTCGTGACATTAGCGAAGCACGGCCGCGATGGGCTGATGACCCGGCTTAAGGACATCAAATCCGCCGACCATCTTCGCGCCTTCGCCGAAGCTCAGCACGTTCCTGTCGACGCCGCCCTCAAGCGGACGGACGAGATCCGCAAAGCGATCGTCGCAGGTGTCGAGCGTCGCCTCGCCGACCGCAAAGCCGCGGCAAGCTGATCAGTTGGGTTCCATTCCTTCGCCATTCCGCAAGCGGACATTCTCCGCTTCGAGGTCGGCGATACGCGCCTGCAGCCGTCCGATCGCATCTTTGACTTCATCGAACGGCAGCATCCGTGGAATGTGCTGGGGGCAGTTGCGATCCCACGCTTCGAGCTTGAAGACGATCACGCGCTCCGGACGCCCCCGATAGCCCGGATCGCTGAGCTTGGACATAAGAGCCTCATCGTCCTCGACGACTCTGGCTGTGCCCCAAAGCTTGACCCGCCGCTGGTGCACATAATCCATAATGAAGATATGGGCCTTCGGGTTTTCGGCGAGGTTGCCAACCGTGATGTATTGCTTGTTGCCGCCGAAATCGGCGAATGCCAGCGTCCGCTCGTCGAGGATCTTCAGAAATCCCGGCGGCCCGCCGCGGTGTTGAATATAGGGCTGCCCATCGGCACTTGCGGTCGCCAGATAGAAGGATCGTGCATCCGCGATGAACGCCGCGAGATCAGGAGTAACCGCAGTCGGCCAGCCGCCGTGCCGTTCCATGCGCTCAAATTGCAGGCGGGAGCCGCGCTTGGCCTGCTCGGCTTTGACCGAAGGTGTAAACGCTACGTCGGACGCAATCGCAGCCATCGCATGCTCCTCCAAAAAGCGCCGGCATCTGATCGGCAAACGAGTTTCTCAGCCGAGCCCCTTCTCTGTCCCCGCAGTGCAAGCGCGCCAGACCTCGACCGCCTGCTTCGTCTCGGCGACGTCATGGACGCGGATGATTTGCACTCCAGCCGCGATCCCCGCGATTGCGCAGGCAAGCGAACCCGGTACGCGATCCTTGGCCGCCTCCACGTTGCAAAGCTGTCCGATCATTTTCTTGCGGCTCGCACCCAGAAGGATCGGCACGCCCAGTCCGTGGTAAAGCGGCAGACCCGCCATCACCGCAACGTTGTGATGCAGGTGCTTTCCGAAACCGATACCCGGATCGGCGACAATCTTCGCTTTCGGAATACCGGCGGCGACGCACGCCTGCACGCGGCTTTCGAGATAATCGAACACATCCAGCACGACGTCGTCATACTGCGGATTGTCGTTCATCGTCTTCGGGTCGCCCTGAGCATGCATGACGACGACAGGAAGGCCGGACTCGGCCGCAACCTCCAGCGCCTCCGGATCATGCGTGAAGGCTGAGACATCATTCAAAATATCCGCGCCTGCCACTGCGGCACGACGCATGACCTCAGCCTTCCGCGTGTCGACGGAGATGACCACATCGGTCTTCGCCCTGAGTCCTTCGATAACGGGAATGACGCGGCGAAGCTCTTCGTCGATCGCGACGTAATCGGCCTGTGGCCGCGTGCTCTCGCCGCCGATATCGAGCATATCGGCGCCCTCTTCGATAAGCCTCAAGCCGTGCGCAATGGCATCGCGTGTCGAGGAGAGTTCGCCTCCATCTGAAAAGCTATCAGGCGTCACGTTGATGATTCCCATGATGCGCGGACGTTCGAGTGACAGTCCTGCGAGGCGCGCGCGCGGCTCCGAAAGCTCTTTCAGAATATCGGCTGCGGCGAGCGCTTCCCGCCCCCAATCGCCGCTGAAGGCATCCCCGAGCACGATGGTCCGCCGCTTCGTCACAGGAACAGCCCGCGTCAGAACATCGAGCGCAGCGAAGGACAAGCGCCCGCCTGCGAGCGGCAAACCCTTCCACTCAGGGACATCAGCCTCGTCCACGAGCCGGCGCTCGCTCCGGTCCCAGAAGATCGCGGTGGGTTGCAGATAGATGGAGCGTTTCATTTGAGATGCAGGTCCGGCTCAAGAAAAAGCGGCCGCGAAACTATCGCGGCCGCCTGAAGATTGATAGCCGAGCATCGTCCGCTTACTGCGGCTGAGGTTCGGGTCCGATATCGATGCCGCCTTGAGGCTCGCCGCGCGGACGGGGCGGCTGGCGCCCCGCAGTCGGAACAGCCGAGCCGGCCGGGCCCTTGGTGCTGTCGTCATCCGTCGGGCGCGAAATCTTCTCGCCCCTCATGATGGCCTGGCACTCCTCACCGGTAATCGTCTCGTATTCCATCAGCGCCTGCGCCATGGCCTCAAGCTCGGCCTTGTGCTTGGTCAGTACTTCCCAGGCTGTCGTCTGGCCCGCGGTCACGATGCGGCGCACCTCTTCGTCGATGAGCTTGGCCGTCTCATCGCTCATATTCTTCTGCTGCGTGATCGAGTGGCCCAGGAACACTTCCTGCTGGTTCTCGGAATAGAGCAGCGGACCGAGCTTGTCGCTCATGCCCCATTCGGTCACCATCCGCTTGGCGATGTTCGTCGCCTGACTGATGTCGCTCGACGCACCGGTATTGAGGTGTTCGCGGCCATAGATCAGCTGTTCGGCGACGCGACCGCCGAATGCCATTGCGATCTTGCCCTCGCACCACTGCTTCGAATAGCTGAGGCGATCGCGCTCCGGCAGGCTCATCGTGACGCCGAGAGCGCGGCCACGCGGAATGATCGTCACCTTGTGCAACGGATCGTTGCCCGGCACGACGAGATTGACGATGGCGTGGCCCGCCTCGTGATAAGCGGTCGCGAGCTTCTCTTCCTCCGTCATGGCCATGGTCTTGCGCTCAGCGCCCATCATGACCTTGTCCTTGGAATCCTCGAACTCCGCCTGCGTCACGAGCCGCTTGTTCCGGCGCGCAGCAAGCAAAGCAGCCTCGTTCACGAGGTTCGCGAGATCGGCACCGGAGAAGCCTGGCGTGCCGCGTGCGATCACTTTCGGATCGACATCCGGCGCCAGCGGCACTTTCTTCATGTGCACGCGGAGGATCTTCTCGCGGCCGAGCACGTCGGGGTTCGGCACGACGATCTGCCGGTCGAAACGGCCTGGACGCAGCAATGCAGGGTCGAGCACGTCGGGGCGGTTCGTCGCCGCGATGATGATGATGCCTTCGTTGGCTTCGAAGCCGTCCATCTCGACGAGCAACTGATTGAGCGTCTGCTCACGCTCGTCGTTGCCGCCGCCGAGGCCCGCACCGCGATGGCGGCCCACGGCGTCGATTTCATCGATGAAGATGATGCATGGCGCGTTCTTCTTCGCCTGCTCGAACATGTCGCGCACCCGGCTCGCACCGACGCCGACGAACATCTCGACGAAGTCGGAGCCCGAGATCGTGAAGAAGGGCACGTTGGCTTCGCCCGCGACGGCGCGCGCGATGAGCGTCTTGCCGGTACCCGGAGGCCCGACCAGCAGGCAGCCGCGCGGAATCCGTCCGCCCAAACGCTGGAACTTCTGCGGATCGCGCAGGAACTCGACGATCTCTTCCAGGTCGGCCTTGGCTTCGTCGACGCCGGCCACGTCTTCGAACGTGACGCGGCCATGCCGCTCCGTCAG
>CAYYDL010000539.1:0-7641 GCA_964470545.1 uncultured Hyphomicrobium sp.
CTACGAGCCCAGCCGATGTTCATCCAGACCGAAGCCACGCCCAATCCGGCGACGCTGAAGTTCATCCCGGGCCGCGATGTTCTCGCGGACGGAACGGCCGATTTTCGCTCGAAGAACGAAGCGGCGGCATCCCCGCTCGCAACCCGCCTCTTTGCGATCGACGGCGTCAACGGCGTGTTTCTCGGCTCTGACTTCATCTCCGTGACCAAGGGCAACATCGAGTGGCAGCACCTGAAGCCGATGATTCTCGGTGCCATCATGGAGCACTACATGTCGGGCGCACCCGCGTCGGGCGACGAGGACTCCAACGACAACGCCGCTGAAAGTTACGATCCCGAGGACGAATCGATCGTTGCGACGATCAAGGAGCTCCTCGAGACGCGTGTGCGCCCGGCTGTGGCGCAGGACGGTGGCGATATCACCTTTTCAGGCTTCCGCGACGGCGTGGTCTACCTCCACATGCGCGGTGCCTGCTCCGGCTGCCCAAGCTCAACGGCGACGCTTCGGCACGGGATCGAAAATCTCTTGAAGCACTTCTGCCCGGAAGTGCAGGCCGTGGAGCCGGTATAAGTCCGAATTTCTTCCCTTGAACCCCGCTTCGGCGGGGTTCTTCGTTTGTGGGCTCATTTCAGCGAAACGGAATAGAGAAATGGCTGAACCCTTCGATAGCGCCGCGTTCGATCAATTGTTCGACAAAGCCCGCACGAACAACAAATGGCAGCCGCGCGACGTACCGGACGCTCTTCTCCGCCAAATTGTCGAGCATATGAAATGGGGCCCGACGAGCGCCAATTGCTCACCCGCACGGATTGTTTTCGTTAAATCTCCGGAAGCCAAGGAACGCCTGAAACCGCATCTCAATCCTGGCAATGTCGAAAAAACAATGGCGGCGCCGGCAACCGCGATCATCGGCTATGATTTGAAATTCTATGAGTATCTGCCCCGCCTTTACCCGCCGGCAGACGCCAAAAGCTGGTTTGTCGGCAAAAAGGACCATGCCGATACCACCGCATTTCGAAATGGCAGTCTTCAGGGCGGATATTTTATTCTGGCGGCGCGAGCCCTCGGGCTCGATTGCGGGCCGATGTCCGGATTTAACAATACCGGCGTTGATATGGCGTTTTTCTCTGGCACCGAGATAAAGTCGAATTTCCTATGTAATCTGGGTTATGGCGATCCTGCGGGCGTTTATCCACGCTCGCCGCGATTTAGCTTCGACGAAATGGCTTCAATCGTATAAAAGCTCCGCCCGGAATGAATATTCTGTCGCTCGATACCTGTTTCGATGCCTGCTCTGTCGCGGCGGGCCGGGGGCTCCGTTCGCTCACCCCCGGCATCTCGTTCGCATTCGAAGCGATGCAGAAGGGCCATTCGGAGCGACTGATGCCGATGATCGAAACGGTCATGGACGAGGCAGGGCTGGATTTCAAAACGCTAGACCGCATTGCGGTGCCATTTGGCCCCGGAACGTTTACCGGAACGCGCATTTGCGTATCGGCAGCACGTGCCCTGGCGCTGGCAGCGGGAGCGCAGATCGTTGCCATCTCGAGCCTGAAGTTGATGGCTATGAGCCCGCGGATACCGGCGGCGCCGACAAAGCGCGTTGCAATTGCGACCGACGCCCGGCGTGACGAGGTTTATCTCGAAATATTCGACCGGCATTCGCTTCAGAGCCTTGTCCAGCCGCAATGTATTGCAATCTCCGACGCCGTAAAATGTTTGGGGCCGGGCCCGATCGTCATCGCCGGGTCGGGCGCCCCGACCCTCGCCGAAGCTGCGCGCGCTGCCGATATCGACGCGGCAGCGATATTGCCCGATCTCCTGCCTGACGCGCTCGATCTGCTCTTTCCGGCATGCGAACTGCCGGTCACGCCCGTGCTACACCCCCTCTACCTCCGTCCACCCGATGCGAAGCCGCCTGCACCGAGCCCCTTTATTGGAGCCGGGGCATGAACTCGAACGTCACGCCGTTCCGGAACGTAAGGCATGCGAGCATGCTCTGGGCGGCGCCCGATCGGGCGGAGGAAATCGCGGCGCTGCATGCAAAGCTTTTTGACCCGCCTTGGGATGCAGCCGCGATCAAATCGCTTCTCGAACATCCCGCCGCGACGTCGCTAATTGCCGTCGCAGGCAGCCAGAAGAAGTCCGTCATCGCCTTTGTGATCGGCCAGCTTGCCGGCGACGAGGCGGAAATCCTCTCGATCGGCGTGTCGCCGGATTGGCAACGTGTCGGCCTCGCGACCGGACTTCTCGAAGGACTGACCCGCGCCGCGCGCCGAGGCGATGCCAAGCGCATCTTCCTCGAAGTTGCAGAGGACAACGAGTCGGGCCTCGCGCTTTATCGCAAACTCGGATTTATCGAAGTTGGCCGCCGCAAGCGTTACTACGAGCGTCCCGGTAGCGCTCCGGTCGACGCGCTGACGCTCGTTCTTCATCTCGAGCCGCCGGCAGAAGCCTCGTGATATAGACGCGAAGGCTTGCCACTGCCTATAAGGCCGCCATACTCGGGCGACGAGGAATCGCCTTAATCGCAGGCCTGATCGTCATGACCGCACATTCGGCGAAATCCGAGACATCCATCGAATTGCGATGCGCAGAGTGCGGCCTGCGCATGACCGGCCAGCGGCGCGTCATCGCGCGAGTCCTCTCGTCAGCGACCGATCACCCGGACGTCGAGGAAGTGCATCGCCGCGCCCACGCAATCGATTCGCGGATCTCCCTCTCGACCGTCTACCGGACGCTGAAGCTCTTCTCCGCCAAAGGCATCCTCGAGCGCCATGACTTCGGCCACGGCCGCGGCCGCTACGAGCCCGCCCCCCGGGAGCACCACGATCATCTCGTCGATATCGACAGCGGCCGCGTAATCGAATTTTCAAATTCCGACATCGAGGCCTTGCAAGAGCGCGTGGCCCGCGACCTGGGCTTCGCGCTTGTGGGACATCGGCTGGAACTCTACGGCGTACCGCTCGCAAAGAAAAAGTCGTCCGGCCGGAGAGGCTAGCCTGGCTATGGCACACGGCTCGCTCCGCGCTTCCGCCGTTCTCTCGAGCTTCTTCGGCTTCACGCTGCCCTTGATGCCGGTCCAGGCTCTGTTGCTGAAGATCTCGCCCGGTGCAGCGCGGCGCTTTCCGAACTGGTATCACAAGAACGTCTGCCGCATCCTCGGTATAACATTGAAAATCGAAGGGGCCGTCGTCGAAGACAGGCCGGTGCTGCTTGTCTGCAATCACACTTCCTGGCTCGACATTCCCGTTCTTTCAGCGCTCGCCCCGGTTTCGTTCGTCGCCAAACTCGAGGTCGGAAGCTGGCCCTTCGTTTCGGCACTGGCGCGCCTGCAGCGCTCGGTCTTCGTCGACCGCACACGGCGCCAGGCAACGGGCGACGCCGCCGGCGAAATCATGCGCCGCCTCAGGCAGGGCGATACCATCGTGCTGTTCGCCGAAGGCACGTCGAGCGATGGCAATCGTGTGCTGCCTTTCAAGACCTCGCTCTTCGGAGCCGTAGCCGGACAAGGCGTGTCCGACAATCCCGATGTCGTCGTACAGACCGCAGCCGTCGTCTATACCCATGTCCGCGGCGTTCCGTTGAGCCGCGCCGACCGCCCTCGTATCGGCTGGTACGGCGACATGGAAATGACGTCGCACGCCTGGGGCGTCCTAAAATCCGGCCCGATCACGGTTACGATCAAAGTCGGGCCGCCAGTGCCCCTTTCCGAATTCAGGGACCGCAAGGATCTCGCAATCACGACTGAAAGGGCCGTCCGTTCGGCTGTCCTTGGTATTTTGCGCGGACGCCCGGACGATCCCACGCTCGTTCCCGTGGAACCCACGCAGGAAATCCGGCGCCAGAAGCTCGCCTCCCCGCAGGTTCGCAGCGAGAAATGGACATGATCGGTCCATTCTGTGCTATGCGCTTCCCTCAGAAAACCGCAGCAAAAGCCTTATCAGACCGACCGGACCACGTGCGCCATAACACCAAAAGCTATTACCTGAAGACGTTCGGCTGCCAGATGAACGTCTACGACAGCGAGCGCATGGCAGAAGCCCTTACGCGCGACGGCTACCGCGAGACAGACGATCTTGAGCACGCCGACCTCGTCATCCTCAACACCTGCCACATCCGCGAGAAGGCGGCAGAGAAGGTCTATTCCGACCTCGGTCGCATTCGCGACGTGAAGGTTGCCCGAAAACGCGACGGCAACGAAACGGTGATCGCCGTTGCAGGTTGCGTCGCGCAGGCCGAAGGCCATGAGATCACCACGCGCCAGCCAGCCGTCGATCTCGTCATCGGTCCGCAGAGCTATCATCGCCTTCCGGAGTTGATTGCGCAGACGGAAACCACGCGAAAGCACATCGTCGAAACCGAGTTTCCGGGCGACGAAAAATTCGAGCGCATGAAAGCGCCGCGTCGCGTTGCATCGCCCTCGGCATTCCTCACGGTCCAGGAAGGCTGCGACAAGTTCTGCACGTTCTGTGTCGTGCCCTATACGCGCGGCGCCGAATTTTCACGTCCCATCGTCAAGATCGAAGCGGAAGCCCGCGAACTTGTCGGCGCGGGCGCCAAGGAGCTTGTTCTGCTCGGCCAGAACGTCAATGCCTATCACGGCGAAGGTCCTTCCGGTCGGTCGATTGGGCTCGCCGAATTGATCCGCAGATTGGCCGATATCGATGGCGTCGAACGCATCCGCTACACGACGAGCCACCCGCGCGACATGGACGACGATCTGATCGCTGCGCACGCGGACGTTCCCCAGCTGATGCCGTTTCTGCACCTCCCCGTGCAGTCGGGGTCCGATCGCATGCTCGCCGCGATGAACCGGAAGCACACCGCGGCCGAATATATCGATTTGATCGGTCGCATCCGCGCCGCACGGCCGGATATCGCGCTGTCGAGCGATTTCATCGTCGGCTTCCCCGGCGAAACGGAGCAGGACGCCGAAGACACCGTCGCGCTTGTCAAAGCCGTCGGTTTTGCTCAGGCATTTTCTTTCAAATATAGCGCCCGTCCTGGGACGCCCGCCGCGGCACTCGAGCCCCAGGTCCCGGAAGATCTGAAATCAGAGCGCCTGCAACGCCTTCAGGCGCTGCTGGAAAATCAGCAGTTGGAATTCAACGCCCGGAGCCTTGGTCAAGACGTCCCGGTGTTGTTTGAACGGCGCGGCCGCCAGCCGGGTGAATTTGTTGGGCGGACACCCTATCTACAGCTCGTCCATGCGGCAGCCGAGGGCGAATTCGTCGGTCGGACCGCGCGTGTGGCAGTGACAGAAACGCGCCGCGTCAGCCTGTCTGGTGTCATTGCGGCAGCATAAAAGGCCTATAGGGATCGTCGGCACTTGTTGTGCGTTAACCACACCTAGCTGTGCCGAACGGATTTTCCGCATGCTAACGTTGGCTCTAGGGTCGATTCGAATTTGAGCGCTACGGGTAGAAACACCGCAAGCAAGGGAGTGTCAGGATTGGCAGCATTCCGCGGGTCTTCCGCGTCGGCATCTCGGCGGCCAAACAAGGCCGAACTTGAAACCGCACGCGTCGTTGTACCCTTCGAAGACAATCGGCTGCTCACGCAGCTGCTTGGGGAATACGACAGCCACCTGGCCCTGATAGAAGATCGACTAGGCATCGACGCCCACGCCCACGGTAACGTCGTCATTCTGACGGGCCCGGCAGCATCCTGCGATATTGCGCGAAACGTTCTCGAACGCCTCTACGCCCGCATCAGAAAGGGCGAAACGATCGGTGCGGGCGACATCGATGGCCTCATCCGCCATGCGCGTGCCGAAGGGACCGTCTCTGACGGGCAGGCCCAAATCGCCACACGCCGTCGCGTCGTCAAGGCACGCACGCCGACGCAGAGCGACTATATCCGCGCCATTCATAAGCACGATCTCGTATTCGGCCTCGGCCCGGCCGGCACGGGCAAGACCTATATCGCCGTCGCCTTCGCGGCCCATTGCCTTGAACGTGGCCTCGTCGAGCGGATCATCCTATCCCGCCCGGCGGTCGAAGCAGGCGAACGTCTGGGCTTCTTACCGGGAGACATGCGCGACAAGGTCGATCCCTATCTCCGGCCATTGTATGATGCCCTTTATGACGTCCTGCCGCCGGAAAAGGTCGAGCGGGATATCGAAACCGGCGTTGTCGAGGTTGCCCCTCTCGCGTTCATGCGCGGCCGTACGCTTGCTAATGCCTTCGTCATTCTCGACGAAGCGCAAAACACGACGAGCATGCAGATGAAGATGTTCCTGACCCGCATCGGCGAAGGATCGAAAATGGTCGTGACCGGCGATCCCTCCCAGATCGACCTGCCGCCAGGTACGAAGTCGGGTCTCGTCGAAGCCGTCGACCTCCTGGGCGATGTCGACGACATTTCGATCGTCAAATTCGCGGCTGGCGACATTGTCCGGCGCGACCTCGTCGCCAAGATCGTCGACGCCTACGAAAAGCCGAAGTGAGCCGATGTCGACGTCACCAAAGGCCGCCGTGCCGATCTTCGCGGTCGAGATCGTTGAAGACGACGGTGATTGGTCGCGGGTGGCAAGTCTCGACGACCTTATAGAGGGCGCCGCCCAGGCGGCCCTCGAAGCGGTCAAGCCCGACGATGCCCCGAGATTCGTCACGGTCGCATTGTCCTCCGACGCCAACGTCGCCGACCTCAACGGTCGCTTCCGCGGCAAACCTAAGCCGACGAATGTTTTATCATTTCCGGCGGGGGACGGGGCTCCGGACGGCCAGATTGGCGATATCATTCTCGGACTTGAGACGGTCGAACGGGAAGCTAGCGAGCAAGGCATTCCTGTCGCACATCACGTGCAGCATTTGGTCGTCCATGGCGTGCTTCACCTTTTAGGCTATGATCATGAGACGGCGGCCGATGCCGAACGCATGGAAGCTATTGAAGTTGATGTACTTTCTAAACTGGGCGTCGCAAATCCCTACACGGGCGAGCTGGAAACCGGTAAAAGCGACTGACCGGGTTTCAACCCATGGCCATGACTGACAACCCACACAGCAAGACAGTGTCCGACACCCTCGCCGACGATCCCAAGCCGCTCGGAGCGCTCGCCTGGCTCCAGGCACTCGGCGCCCGGCTAGGCCTGATTGTCCCGCAAAACGTCCGTGATGCCCTTGAAGGCGCACTCAAAACGGGTGGCGGCGCCAACTTCACGGATGCTGAACGCAAGATGCTGGAGCGGCTCCTGCGCTTCGGTTCGAGCCGTGTCGCGTCGCTGATGATTCCGCGCGCGGATATAACGGCGCTCGACGAGGACGAGCCGATCTCCGAGCTGCTCCAGACATTCAACGAGGCTGGCGTTTCACGCATTCCGTTGTTCCGCGAAACGCTCGATGACCCGCGCGGCATGATCCATATCAAGGATGTGCTGCGCTGGCTGATGGCCGAGGCAACCGGGCAACCGCTGAAAAGCGCGAAACTTGATCCGGACGCCGAGCCGCCGCCGATCAACGTGCTCGATCTCAAGAGCATCGATCTCACAAAGCCGATCACGACGGTCAAGATCCGGCGCCAGATCCTCTACGTCCCACCCTCGATGCCAGCCGTTGATCTGCTGATCCGCATGCAGTCGACACGTATTCACATGGCTCTCGTTGTCGACGAATACGGCGGCACGGATGGCCTCGTCAC
>CAYYDL010000540.1:0-3770 GCA_964470545.1 uncultured Hyphomicrobium sp.
TTCGATTCGATCGAGAAGATCCGGCGCGACGTGAACTACGGCTGGATGATCCGCGACTTCCATTCCGTCGGCGCGTCGATGTTCTTCCTTGCCGTCTACATCCATATTTTTCGCGGCTTCTATTATGGTTCGTACAAGGCGCCGCGTGAGGTTCTCTGGATTCTCGGTGTTCTCATCATGCTGTTGATGATGGCGACGGCGTTCATGGGCTACACGCTTCCCTGGGGCCAGATGAGCTTCTGGGGCGTGACGGTGATCACGAACCTCTTCTCCGCTCTCGATACGATCTATAACGGCCTCGGGACGGCGATCGTCGAATGGCTCTGGGGCGGCTATTCCGTGTCGGGAGTGACGCTCAATCGCTTCTTCTCGCTCCATTACCTTTTGCCGTTCGTGCTGACAGGCGTCGTCGGTCTGCATATCTGGGCGCTGCACATCTCCGGCCAGAACAATCCGACCGGGCTCGATCTCAAGGAGCCAAGCGATTGCGTACCGATGCATCCTTACGCGACCTCGAAAGATGCGGTCGGGATCTTCGCGTTCCTGCTGCTTTATGCGTGGTTCGTTTTCTTCCTGCCCGACTATCTGGGGCACGCCGACAACTACATCGAGGCGAATCCACTCGTGACGCCTCCGCACATTGTGCCGGAATGGTATTTCCTGCCGTTCTACGCCATCCTCAGGGCCTTCACGAGCTCGTTTCTCGGCATTCCGCTCGGCCAATACGCCAAGCTGTGCGGCGTCGTCGCGATGTTCTCGGCGGTGATCATCATCGCATTTGCGCCGTGGCTCGATACTTCCCGGATCCGGTCGTCGAAGTACCGGCCAATCTTCAAGTGGTTCTTCTGGTTCTTCGTCATCACGTGCGTGTCGCTGGGCTATCTCGGCTCGAAGCCCGCGGAAGGCGTCTATGTGACGGCAGCCCAGATTTTCACGGTCTGCTACTTCCTGTTCTTCCTCGTCATCATGCCGATCGTCGGGCTGATCGAAACGCCGCGGGCAATGCCGCGTTCGATCACCGAAGCGGTTCTGGGCAAAGGCGGGGCCGGGCTTCCGGCGGGCGCGACTGCCGCGCCGGAAGTGCGCTGAGGGGGAAGAGCGATGAAAAAACGTGTTCCCGTCACGCTTCTGTTCGCACTCGCGGCCGTGCTTGTGATTACCAGTGTTTCGGCCGAGGAAGCAGGGCATCCCGCGATCGAACGGCAGCCCTGGTCGTTTTCTGGCTTCACGGGCCAATTCGACAGGGCGCAGTTACAGCGAGGCTTCCAGGTCTACAAGGAGATCTGCTCGAACTGTCATGCCTTGAAGCATCTCGACTTCCGAAACCTCGTGCAGCCGGGCGGCCCCGAATTTCCCGAAGCGGCCGTGAAGGTGCTCGCGAAGGGTTGGCCGAACCAGATCACGGACGGACCCAACGACGAAGGCAAGATGTTCGAACGGCCTCCGCTGCTCTCCGACCCGATCCTCGGGCCATATAAAAACGATCAGGAGGCACGTGCTGCTCAGAACGGAGCCTTGCCGCCCGATCTTTCGTTGATAGCGCGGGCGCGCGATGTCGAGCGGAACCCGAGCTGGTGGATTCATCCGTTCCTGATGCTCGGCGATATCGCGAACGGTTATCAGGAAGGGGGCGCGGACTACATCTACGCTCTGCTCACCGGATTCTCGGAGGCTCCTGCCGATTTCAAGCTGGTAGAGGGTAAGTACTACAACAAGGTATTTCCCGGCCATCAGATCAGCATGCCTCCGCCGCTTAGCGATGGGGCGGTCGCCTATCAGGACGGGACTCCGCAAACGGTCGACAATTATGCTCGCGACGTTGTCGCATTTCTGTCATGGGCAGCGGACCCATCGCTCGACACGCGCAAACAGATCGGCTGGCAAGTCATTCTGTACCTCATCGTCACCACCGCTTTGCTCTATCTGGGCAAGAAGCGCATCTGGGCCAGCATCAAGCACTGACCCGGACGCTTGTGACGATTTGCAAACTGGAAGGCCGCGCTTGCGTGGCCTTTTTTCTTTTTTGGCGGCGGAACATCGCGACGAGGGAGAGGTGGGATGACGGCATCGGTTCTCGGGATCGTGGGCGGCAGCGGCTTCTATCATTTGCCGGGCCTTGCAAATCCCGAATGGAAGGCGATCGAAAGCCCATGGGGGGCACCGTCGGACGAAATCCTTTTTGCGGACATCGATGGGCTTCCGATCCGTTTTCTGCCGCGTCACGGGCGTGGGCACAAGCTGTCGCCGACGGGCATCAATTACCGGGCGAACATCGACGCTTTGAAGCGAGCCGGCGTCACCGATCTCATATCGGTGTCGGCATGCGGGTCGCTCAAGAAGAAGTACCGACCGGGCGATTTCGTCCTCCCGGATCAATTCATCGACCGGACGTTCGCGCGCGAGAAGTCGTTCTTCGGAAACGGCTGCGTGGCGCACGTTGCCATGGGCGATCCGATCAGTCCGCTGCTTCTGAAGGCGCTCGAAAAGTCAGCGAAGGCCGAGAAGATCAAGGTTCATCGCGGCGGCGTTTATCTCGCGATGGAAGGGCCGCAGTTCTCCACACGCGCCGAGAGCAATCTCTACCGCTCATGGGATTGCGATGTCATCGGCATGACCAATATGCCGGAAGCCAAACTCGCACGTGAGGCGGAGATCTGCTACGCGAGCGTCGCTATGGTGACGGACTATGATTGCTGGCACAGCGATCACGCCGACGTCGACGTCGCGTCGATCATCGCCGTGATGCAGGACAATACGGAGAAAGCACAGCGGCTCGTCGCGCATCTTGCGCGTGATTTTCCGCGCGATCATCCGCCTTGCCCGATCGGTTCCGATAGGTCACTGGACGTTGCTATCATCACGCCGCCTGAGGCGCGCGATCCGGAGCTCTTGAAGAAACTCGATGCTATTGCGGGGCGCGTGCTCGGATAGACAGAGTCTTCGTCATCTTCGGCGGAGCGAGCGTTGCTTAGCGATCGAGGACGACGCAACTGAATGGACGAAACGAAACGTCAGTTCGGGAAGCTGATCAGGATCTTCATCTTGATCAGCCACGGGAAGATCAGTTCCAAGGCGGTGCCGAGGATCCAGAGAATAGCGCCAAGCAGGATAAGAGCGGGAATGCTCGCGACGACGGCCCTGAGGAAGAACAGAACGAGGTCAGGAAAGGGCAAGTCGATGCTTCGGACTGAAGCTGGGACGCGTTTTTCGGCGATGTCCGGGCCGACATCGGCTCCAGCGTAAATCCGAGGTTCGGGGCGGGAACGATCCTCGGGTCCCATTGAAAGCGTGGGCGCGGCGACGCGCTCCTGAGCCGCTCGTTCACGCGCCTCGCGGGCTCGTGCTTCCTTTTCCCGCCTCAATGTACGCGGCAGATCTTCCGTGTCGTCCGAAAGCGGATCGAAATCCGGACCGATGATAGCCGGTGAGCCTGAAACTGCCATCACAAATATCCCTCAAGCCATAAATCTTCCGACACTGCCAAATGATTCAGCACGAGAGCGTTGCTCTAAATCTACCTAGAACGCAGGGATATTGCTATTTTACGCCGTCAATTTGGCGGGAGTGCAGCACGTGAAGACCATCGACGGCCTGGAAGACCTCATTCGGACAATCCCCGACTACCCCAAACCCGGAATCATGTTTCGTGATATCACGACGCTGCTTTCCGATCCGAAGGGCCTCAAAAAAACAATAAAGGGGATGGCGAGGCCCTTCGAGGACATGAAGATCGACGTGGTCGCCGGCATCGAAGCGCGCGGGTTCATTCT
>CAYYDL010000541.1:0-3483 GCA_964470545.1 uncultured Hyphomicrobium sp.
ATGAACGGCCCGACCATCTGCCGCTGCGCCGACGGAAGCGCACGACGGACCTCGAACCCGCCGAGATCGCGCGCGCGCGGCACGATCACCTGTTCGATCGCGTCACACGATTGGCGGTCGCCGGGTATCGGATCGTTGTCAGTCAGCCAGCTCATCGAAACCTCCGATCGCTCCAGTCAAGAAGCATTAATCGTTATATGGTGATGAGGAAACGCCGCGTTTCACGTTCGCTCGGCCGACGGCACGCCTCCCGCGTCCCGAACCATTTCAGCCGATTGCGCTGCACCCAATCGTAGATCCGATCGCCGATGGCGTCGGGGAGGATGCGTCCCGCGTATCCGAGCCCGCGCCACGGCTGCGGCAGCATCCGCGCCGCGGCGAGGACGCCCGCCCAGCGCGTATATGGCAAGCCATCCTGCAGAACCATGAACGTATCGAACACATCCGCATCGAGACCATAATGACGATAAAGCGCCCGCGGCAAGTCATCCTGAATAACCGCGAAACGGCTCTCTCCGTTCGGGTCCCGATCGAGCATCCATTGGACGCCGCCGGAGCAGAGAACGCATAGGCCATCGAAAATGACGAGAGGACGGCTGTCATCGAACGTAGGCACCGACGGATCGTTGCGATAACTATACGCCGTCGCAGCCATCGTGACGTCCTATCCCGCCGCCGACAAAAAACGGCAATTCGATACAAAATAATTCATTCAGCAGATTTCCGAATTCTTCGCCATGTCCACCTTTTGAAACTGCGGTGCGGCAATTAGAAGATCAGCATTGTAGAAGGTGCCTCTCGTTCGGAGCCCACGCCGATGTCACGCCTCACCAAACGCTTTCTCGAAATTTTCTTCTTCGCCGGATGTGCGTGTGCGTCTGCAGCCATTCCCGCCGCCGCCCAAAACATCGATTGCAATAAGGCATCCTCGACAGTCGAAATCAATTTCTGTGCCGACAAGGATTACCAGGCGGCAGACAAAGCATTGAACGCCGCCTATGCCATGGCTCTGAAGTACGTTCGTTCGCGCGACCTGGAGAAACCATACGACGCGAAGAGCTTTGAAGCCGCCCTCAAAAACGCCCAGCGCGCTTGGGTGGCCTATCGCGATGCCGACTGCAAAGATCTGGTGGCGCAGGAGTGGTCAGGAGGCTCCGGCACAACGTCCGCGATACTCGGCTGCATGACCGAGAAAACGATGCAGCGCACCAAAGACTTGAAAGAACGATTTACCGATCGCTAGGTCTCCGGCAGCATACACCCAGAGAGTTGTATGTGGTCCATGTTTACAACGGCTTCATGTCCATTGACGGGCGTCAATTCGGTCCTAATTCCATTCTCGATAGTGCTTCAGAGAATTCCGGTTGCCATTGAAGCGTCGTTTTGCCCAGTTAAGGCAAAACTTCCACAGGGGGCCGGAAATATCCGAATGTTTTGAGTTTTTATTCGGTCAATCGTAGCCGATAGTGGCTGCGCATGATCGACCGATGTCAGGGGAGACAACCATGAACGCTTCATTCGCCCGCTTGCGGCTTCTCGCCGGGGGCGCTGCCATGCTTGCGGCCGCCGCCGTGACGGTATCGCCCGCATTCGCCGACCCGCCCAAGGTGGCGCTCGGCACACTCACCTGCCATGGCCACGGCGGCGTAGGCCTCATCTTCGGCTCGAAGGAGAACATGCGCTGCGAATTCACGACTGCGGTGAGCGGCCGCGTCTATCATTACAATGCGTCGATCACCAAGGTCGGCCTCGACATCGGTTTCACTGGCGCAAGCACTCTCGTTTGGACCGTCCTCGGTTCGACGACCGACATGCCGGGTGACGCCCTTGAAGGCAGCTATGGCGGTGTGACGGCGGGCGTCGCGGTTGGCGTGGGCGGCAATGCCAATGCGCTCGTCGGCGGATCGAACCAGTCGGTCGTGCTGCAGCCTCTCAGTGTTCAAGGCGACACAGGCATCAATCTTTCGGCCGGCGTTGCAGGACTGTCGCTGACGCGCGCGTAAAGTGGACGTCGTACGCTATGGGTGCTCACGTTTCGGGCGCCGCGCGCGAACGTTCTATCGGACGCCGGCAGCCATGCAGGTCGCATGACCTGAACGTCTACCGGTCTTTGAATCTTCTGCGATAAACAAGCGCGCCGCGCTAGGACGCGACGCGCTTTTTCTCGCCCGGCGCAGATCTCCTGTGCGTCGCCATACGGAATGAGCACCCTCCGACTCGATAACCGATTGGAGGGGGACTGAGCATATCTGCAACAATTTTTAGCCATGCGAATCACGCGGTTTGTCCTAGAAGGCTCGTCCCAACCGCGAGGAGAGATCGATGACCGGAATATCCAAGAATGTCGAAGAGATGTTGAGCCGCCTCGCGGAGAATGCCCGCACAGAGCAGGATTTCATCCACACGCTGTCGGATGCCCTCCGCCGTGTCGACGAACAACTGCTGCGGGACGTTCGCAACGTGGCGCTTCAGCACGAGCTTCGGCGCGAGGCCATTCTCGGCGAATTGCAGGAACTCGCGACGCGCCTGTGCGCCCTTCCGGTCCGCGACCCCTCCCACGCCTCCCACGGCGCGATCGATCAGCATGGCAATCCCGCTGAGATCGAGCCGCCGCCGAACCTGAACTCCGGTGCCGATTGGCGCCAGGCGACGCAGAACATCGGCGACGAATTCGATTTTTCCTTCAATGCGCCGAGACACTGACTGACCGTCGCCAAGAGACGGCGAGCCGACGGCTATCGGCTGATATAGCCGGGCATTCGAACAGCATCTCGCGACCGGGCGAGCCACATGGCCCGGTCGTGTGCATAGTCGAAATCCCGCCTTACGGTTGATCGCGGAATGCGGTGGCGGAAGAAATCCGCCCAACGGAATTCAGCGTAAGGCTTCCCCGTTTTCGCAAAGCCCCCAGCCTCGCGCACCGACCATGCGAGATCGCGGTATGGATCGCCGCGCAGATCGTCCAGCCGTTCCGGAAGCTTGGTCGGGCAGACAGGCCTCCCATGTCCGTCGTAGGCATGGAGCAAGCCAAGGGCGGCCATCCTTCGCAGGAAGCGCTTGCGCGGCAAATCCGAGAGATCGCCGACCACTTTGACGAACGCCTCATCGACGTCGCTCTTGAGCAAGGCAAGGCTCAAGTGATGATGATCGATGATGAAGAGATCGTCGTTCGGGCCGAGAACCGCCGGGATCGGCCGGTCTTCGAGATAGCGGCGAAGCTTGCGGGAGCTGCGCGCACGCCGTTCCACTTTTTCGCGCTTGGCCGCGACGGCGCGCATCCCGACGGCCATCTGGGTCGGCCGGAGCTCGTCCAATGGAACGCTCAACAGCTTGTTCTTGCGAAGCCCGTCGGGCGGCGGAAAGGAGAATGGAAAAACCGAGCAAGCGGACGATCCGGATGCCGGTTCACGCAAGACGGCAAGCAGCGACATGACTTCCCAGCAAGCCAATTGAACAGTGGCTTAATAATTTCGTCGTGATGGT
>CAYYDL010000542.1:0-2420 GCA_964470545.1 uncultured Hyphomicrobium sp.
CCAGGCGCTTTCTCGAAATTACCGCGCCTCGATCGCATTATCCAAGTAGATCACATCCTTTCCTCGGAGAAATAAAGTGCGCGACGTTTTCATCTGTGACGCGGTACGAACCCCGTTCGGGCGCTATGGCGGAGCCTTATCGTCTGTGCGCGCCGACGATCTCGGCGCCGTTCCCCTACGTGCTCTGATGGACCGCAACCCCTCGGTGGACTGGTCGGCGCTCGACGATGTGCTCTATGGCTGCGCGAACCAATCCGGTGAAGATAATCGCAACGTCGCGCGCATGGCACTCCTTCTAGCCGGCCTGCCCAAAGAAGTTCCGGGAGCCACGGTGAACCGCCTCTGCGGCTCGGGAATCGAGGCCATCAGTGTCGCGGCCCGCGCCATCAAGGCGGGCGAAGCCGAGTTTATGATCGCTGGCGGCGTCGAAAGCATGACGCGCGCGCCTTTCGTCATGGGCAAGGCGGATATCGCTTTTAGCCGGACCGCCCAGATTCAGGACACTACGATCGGCTGGCGCTTTATAAATCCGTTGATGAAGGAGAAATACGGCGTGGACGCCATGCCGGAGACCGCAGAGAACGTCGCCGAGGATTTTAAAATCAGCCGCGAAGCTCAGGACGCCTTCGCGCTTCGCAGCCAGCAGCGGTGCGCCGAAGCGCAGGCTTGCGGCTTTTTCAAACAGGAGATTGTCGCCGTTCCAATCCCCGGTAAGAAGGGAGAAGTGAAGTTCGTTGACATCGATGAACATCCGCGGCCGGACACCACGCTGGAAGCTCTGGCAAAGCTCAAACCGGTGGTGAAGCCCACCGGCACGATCACTGCCGGAAACGCGTCGGGTATTAACGACGGCTCCTGCGCATTGCTGCTCGCGTCCGAAGCGGCCGTGAGGCGCTTTAACCTTACTCCCAAGGCCCGCGTTGTTGGCACCGCCACCGCAGGCGTCGCTCCGCGCATCATGGGTATGGGACCGGTCCCGGCAACCAAAAAAGTTCTGGCGAAAATGAGTTTACATCTGTCCGATATGAACGTCATCGAACTCAACGAGGCGTTCGCATCGCAAGGAGTAGCCGTGCTGCGGGAATTGGGCATCCCGGAGGACTCTGAGCACGTTAATCCGAATGGCGGAGCCATAGCTATCGGGCACCCCCTTGGGGCGAGCGGGGCCAGGCTGGTTACGACCGCCATTTATCAATTGCAGAGAACGAAAGGCCGTTACGCTCTAGCCACGATGTGTATCGGCGTCGGCCAAGGTATTGCCACAATTATCGAACGGGTTTCATGAAGCAGCCCGGAAAAGCATATGAACGCGCGCTTACGTGTGCCGCGCTGGCACCGGCACTAAGCGCTTTTCGCGCACGTAAAATTCCTGCTCCCGCCAGTGGATTCGCTGCGGAAAGAAGCTACATATCCATACGGCAAACGCAAAGATGTCCCGCAGGGGCAGCATCCATAGTTTTCTTCTCGCCAGGTCGTCATGCATGCCCCTGACGCCGACCACAGTCGCCACTGCGACTCGCAAGATGGCATAAACGACCAGAAACGCAATCTTCATCGCCAGCATGGGCGCAAGGATTGCGCCCAGAACCGCCCACGGTAAACCCTGCGAAAATAATAATCCGAAGTGCCCCGCCGGCTGCGAATAACGAATGCTCAAATTCCAGCGCAACTGATGACGGAAAGCCTCCCCAAGCGTTTCCGCTGGATAGACAATGGCTACCGGCACTCTGCTGATCTCGACTCGCGCCCCGCTCGCTGCTATACGATTTCCTAGCTCATAGTCGTCGCAAAAATAATCTACCAGCGATTCAAATCCGGCAATTCTCCCGAGCTGTTTCTTCGTCGTGACCATCACCGCGCCGAGCATAAAATCGATGTTGCCCAGTAACCATGCGGTGAGCACGCCCGGGGCAAAATCGGTGCTATTGCCGAGAGCTTCGAGATCGGCCGGCAGCGATCCATCGGTCAGGCCCCGGTATAGGCAAGTCACGCCCCCGGTTTGGGAATCTCGCAGCGGCGCGACAACTGTATTCAGAAAACCGGCCTCGACCCGGACGTCGCTATCGCTCACCAGAATGACGTCGTGCCGCGCTTCGCGCACCATACGGCAAAGTTTATTCACCTTATCGCTCGCTCCGAGCGGCGTTGAACCGACCAGCAACCGGATCGGGACGTCGGGAAAATCGCGAATGAGCCTTTCGACGATAGGGATGGCCGGGTCCTGATCATCGGCAACGCCGAACAGTATTTCGAATTCGGGATAGCACTGGCGGCAGAAACTTGCGTAGTTGCTATAGGTTTCGCGATCCAGTCCGCGAACTGGTTTCAGTATGCTCACGGGGGGAGTGAAGCAGGCACCGGGAATTAGCGGAGAGAAGAAAAACTTGCGAGCCGCGTAGATCGCGAGCGCATAGTACGCA
>CAYYDL010000543.1:0-10748 GCA_964470545.1 uncultured Hyphomicrobium sp.
AAACGCGAGCACGAGATACTCGGCGTCTGACCGGCCTGCATCGAGAAGAATCACGGCGATTTCGCCCAGTCTCAAATCGCGCACGACGCACCCGTGGAGACGCACGGGCGCCGAGGGCGACGAAAACTTCCATTCGCTGAACTTCATCGGTTGCCTGGCGAAACACCCAATATCGAAACGACGCTCGATCCGGACGAACTCATTACATTTATCGACGTTCCGGCGGGACCGCATACGCGCCGCTCGCGCTATCTTAAGATCCGAGATCGCCAGTCCTATCAGTTCGCGCTCGCGTCAGTTGCGGTCGCATTGAATCTCGATGGCGATACGGTCCGGGATGCGCGCCTTGCACTCGGCGGTGTCGCGACTGTGCCTTGGCGTGCGCGCGAAGCTGAGGAGAGCTTGCGGGGCAAGGCACTTGATGAAGAAACAGCGCAGAAGGCCGCCGACATCGCGTTCGCCGATGCCAAACCGCGCACGCACAACGCTTTCAAAATTCCTCTCGGGAAGGCGACGGTCGTCCGCGCGCTTCTCGAAGCGAAAGACATGAGGGTCTGAGATGCCAGTTGCCGCTCCGCCGCCCCGGAAGAATCAGGGTCAACCTGCAGCGCGCATCGATGGGCGATTGAAAGTAACCGGCGAAGCGCCCTATTCGGCCGACATCTCGCTCAATAATCTCGCGTTCGGCGTTCTCGTCACGAGTCCGATCTCGCGCGGCACCGTCACCGACATTGACTTTTCTCAGGCGAAGGCTGCGCCGGGCGTTCTTGACGTCGTCAGCTACGGAGATATGGCGGGGGTCAAGACGCCCGCTTATGGCAACTCCACATCCACATCGCTGGCTCCTCTGGACGAGAAGCGCGTCATACACGACGGGCAGATCATGGCGCTCGTCGTCGGCGATACCTTCGAGGCCGCGTCGCGAGGCGCAGAGCTGGTTCGCGCGCGCTATTCCGAGGATCCGGCAAGCGCGACGATCGAATCCGAGGGGACACAAACGATTTCCGCCGCGGGTGCCAGTCCGATGTATCCGGAAGATCTGAAGGCGGGCGATTTTGAGACAGCTTTCGCCGGTGCGGCGGTCAAAATCGACGCCGAGTACGCGACCGCATCTGAAACGCACAATCCGATCGAGCTCTTTTCGACAACTTGCGTTTGGAGGGATGATCAACTCACCGTCTATGAGCCCACGCAGAACGTTTATGGGTTCAAAGCCGCTATTGCCAAGCAATTACAGATCGACCTTGACAAGGTTCGAGTCGTCAGCCCCTACGTGGGCGGCGGCTTTGGCTCCAAGGGGCCGATGACTCCACGGACCGCGATTGTTGCGGTGGCGGCTCGCCGCCTCAATCGACCTGTGCGATGCGTTGTCAATCGGATGCAGGGTTTCACGACGGCAACGTATCGCGCCGAGACGCGCCACCGAATCCGGCTCGGCGCTACGCGCGACGGTAAATTCATAGCATTCAGCCACGACGGCAAAGAGCTGACCTCGCGCATCGACAACTACGTCGTCGGCGGCGTCGATACGACGACGCGAATGTATGCCTACGGCGCGGTGAGCAGCAAAGTTCAGCTCGTCAAGGCGGATCGACAGACGCCGGGCTATATGCGTTCGCCACCCGAGACGCCCTATATGTTTCCGCTCGAAAGCGCGATCGATGAGCTTGCCTATCAGCTCGATATGGACCCAGTCGAGTTGCGGCGATTGAACGATACAAAAACCGATCCGGTGTCCGGCAAGCCATTCACGAGCCGTTCGCTTATGGCGTGCTACGACGAAGCATCGAATGCGTTCGGATGGTCGAGGCGAAATTCAAAACCCGGTGCGACGCGCGATGGCGACTGGCTCATCGGGTGGGGATGTGCAACGGCCGTCTATCCGACCCACATCGGCGCGGCCGCGGCACGCGTGCGCCTTTCGGCCGATGGCACGGTCGTGGTGCAGAGTGCGTCGCACGAAATTGGCACCGGAGTCCGGACCGTCGCGGCGCAAATGGCGGCGGAGCGGCTCGGCGTCGAACTTGATGCCGTCAAGTCCGAGATGGGTGATACCGAATTTCCTCCAGCGCCAGTGTCGGGAGGCTCCAACAGCACTGCCAGTGTCTGCTCGACCGTTCTGAAGGCATGTGACGGCATCAGGGCCAAGCTCTTCGAAGCAGCTGTCAAATCCAATGCCGGTCCTCTCGCGGGAAAAAAGATCACGGATCTCGACTTGAAAAACGGCGCGGTGGTCGCATCGGATGGTGCCTCGCAGAAGCTCAAAGACGTGTTCAACGCACTCGGAGGGGGAATGATCGAAGAGTACGCCGAATTCATACCGGAAGGCGCACCGCCCAACGCGGTGCAGGCACTCTACGATGGCAAGAGTACGCTCGTCGGTGGATCAAAGGGCAAGAAGCTGATGTATGCGTTCGGCGCCGAGTTTGCGGAGGTGCGCATTAATATGCGGACTCGCGAGATCAGGGTGCCGCGCATGGTCGGTGCCTTCGCGGCGGGCCGGATCATGAACACGCGCACGGCGCGCAGCCAGCTCATGGGCGGGATGATCTGGGGAATGAGTTCCGCTCTTCTCGAAGAAACGCAGGTCGATAGTCGGAATGCACGCTACGTCAACCGCGATCTCCAGGACTATCTGGTGCCGGTCAATGCCGACGTACGAGACGTCGAAGTGCTATTGCTTTCCGAGGTCGATGAGGAAGTAAACCCGGCCGGCGTCAAGGGCCTGGGCGAGCTTGGCAACGTCGGAACGAATGCGGCGATCGCCAATGCCGTCTACCACGCGACCGGGAAAAGGATACGGCATCTGCCGATCCGGTTGGAAGATCTGTTGGAGACGTAAACGTTACCGGACTATTTGCTGCGTCGGCGATTTGTAAACCGCGCGTTGCCGAGGCCGGTCCCGATCGTAAGGACGCCCCACCGCTCGAGCTTCTGCATGTGAGGAAGTTCGCTCAGGCCTTGCACCACCGCATCGTTGTGCAGGACGATCAGCGTTTCCGATCCTTGGATCTCAGGGATGGCGGATTGAATGCTGCTCGGCAAATGAAAGCCCTTCGCCGACCAGTTTCCCGGAAGATTTTGTCCACCGCGATCAATGGTGCCATCTTCTTCGATGATACCTGGACATGCCATTCCGACGACAGGCGCGAGCGTGAGTTTTTCTTCCTTACACCATGAGATTTGTTCTTCGAGCATCTCTGCCAGTTTCCGCACGGCCCGGTCACGATCGACGGCCTTCTCCGCATGACACCAGATCTTCGACTTGGCGACCTTTGCCTTCATGAGATCGGGCGACTTATGCAGATTGAGCGTGACTGTGCCGACCCGTATATTTGTTCCGCCGATGTCCACTGCCAGCATCGCGTCATGGCCTTTGAGCATCCATGGCGGAAGCAGGTGAGCGGCGCCGATCAGGCCGGCATCGTCGGGCTTGTTATGGATAAGTTCGAGCGTGACGTCTATTTTTTCAGATTTCAAAAGCAATGCGGTGCGATTAATCGCAAGCTCGCCGATGCGGCTGCCGCGAAAGCCGCCGCCGATGACGATCGTTTCTGTGTCCCGCCATGACTTGAGTTTGAGGAAGCGCTGTATGACTCTCGCGAACTCCTGCGAGTAGTCTTCGATTGCACTTTGAACCAAGGCCGCAGCTTCCGGGTCGCCGGTTTCCAATTCCTCCGCAAGCTGCTTTTTGTTGAGGTCTTCTGTCGGCGTTTTGCCGAATGGATCTTCACCCTCCTCGCGAAGAGGACGTCGCCACTTTTCGACAAAATCCCAGAAAACGCTTTTGCAAACCTTATCGCCGATGAAACCGTCGTCGTCCTGAATTTCGGCGTTGTAGGCGTCGATCATCACGCTTGGAAGCGTTGCGCTCCCATGGGCAGGAAGCTCCAGCTTGGGTTCGGCGTCTTTTTCTTTCACCATCCACACACATCCCTCGTCGCTCACGGCGGCCGAGCGAACGGGCAGATAACGTCCGGGCTCTATTTCCGGTTTCGTTGGGATTGAGCGGCGCCGGGCGAGATCCGGCGCTGCGCCACTTCGAATAGATATTATCGGAAATTTACAAAGGCATTTGGACGTCTTGAAGGAACGGGCATTCAGGAGATCCGTTTTTTCCCAATGAACAGCAAAACAGATGCGATGGCTTATCTTCCGCTTCGAGACGCGGCGGTAGCGGGGTTGGCCGGCGCGGCATTCGCTGTATCATTGCTCTGGACGAACGTGCTTGCTCTCGGCGAACTCGTTGCTCAGCCGACGGAATACTGGACCCTGATCATTTTCATTATTGGCGGTGTATCAAGTTTGAGTCCCGCGTTTTTAGCGATAGCCTTTGCGTGCGGGTACGAATCCGCCGACCCGCACGTATAGGCACTCGTGTTTGTCGGGCAGAAGTCAATTCGGTCGTGTTATTCGAGAAACGATTGCATTTGATCGGAAATAGATGACCTTCTGTTCAATGCGTTGACGCTTTTGGGTCGGTCGTGTTCTTCGTTTAACGTCTTCGATCGTTTTCGTCTTCAAGGACGCGCCACCGGTTTCGCAGAGCTCGCATTGTGTGAAGCCGTTGCGTGGTGTGAACGATCGGCGTCGCCTCCCAGCCGCCTATCAATTGTGCAACGGATGTCGCGAACGTAATACAGGTCCGCGGGCCCAAGGACTGCCGACACAGGAGAAGGAACTTACCTTTGGCCAGCTGATTTCCCTTGGGAAGTCTGAAGTTCCCAGGAGCGATCTGTGCCGAAAGAGAAGGTCCTCGTAACCGGAGGCGCCGGGTTCATCGGGCGCCATGTTTGTCAAAAGCTTCTCGATCACGGCAATGAGGTCGTGATTTTTGACGCGTTTATCGATCAGGTTCATGGCGTTACCGGCGACAAGACGTTTCTGGATGATGCCAAGCTTGTCCGCGGTGATATGCGCGATCCAGAAATGGTTCGCAAAGCGCTCGATGGGGTGGACGCAGTCATACATCTCGCCGCCGAGGTTGGCGTCGGCCAGAGCATGTACGCCATCGAACGCTACGTCGGCGTTAACGATTGCGGGACCGCTATTCTTCTGGAGGAGCTTTCTCGCGCGCCGGTTCGGCGGGTCGTTGTTGCGTCTTCGATGAGCATCTATGGAGAAGGCCTCTATCGCGCGCGCGATGGATCGATCGTCGAAAACGCGATGCGCAGCTTCGGTCGCGGTTCGACTTGGGATCCCGTTGGCGAAGATGGTGCACCTCTCGAACCCATCGCGACGCCGGAGACAAAAAGGCCGACGCTCGCGTCCGTCTATGCACTGACAAAGTATTCGCAGGAGTGCCTGACGCTGATGCTTGCCAAAGCTCACGGCATGGAAAGCTGCGCATTGCGCTTATTCAACGTATTTGGGCCAGGGCAAGCACTTTCCAACCCCTACACGGGGGTCCTTGCCATCTTCGCTTCGCGGTTTCAAAACGGCGCACCGCCTCTCATTTTCGAAGACGGTCTCCAGCGGCGAGATTTCGTACACGTCGATGACGTCGCGTCGGCATTCCTGAGCGCATTGGAGACGCCCGAGGCTGATGGCGGAGTTTTTAACATCGGCAGTGGACGCAGCTATACGATCAAAGCGGTTGTGGAGCATCTTGCAGGAGCGATGGATCGAACGGATGTGCACCCGGAAATTCTCGGCCGTGCGCGTGTGGGGGACATACGCCATTGCTTTGCCGATATCAGCGCAGCTCGCCGTGTGCTCAGATTCAAGCCGCGACAGTTTCTCGAAAACTCGTTAGGCGAATTAACCGAATGGGTTCGTACCCAGCGAATTCTCGATCGCGTCAACGAAGCACGACAGGAACTCGAAGCGCGAGGGCTGGTCGCATGACGTC
Source organism: uncultured Hyphomicrobium sp. (assembly GCA_964470545.1). Taxonomy (GTDB): domain Bacteria; phylum Pseudomonadota; class Alphaproteobacteria; order Rhizobiales; family Hyphomicrobiaceae; genus Hyphomicrobium_B. The sequence goes on from CAYYDL010000543.1 coordinate 5,852, forward strand.
GCCGGTAGCCCCGTATGTTCCTTCCAGCAAAACAAAGCCGGTCCTTATCACGGGAGGTGCTGGTTTCGTGGGATCCAATCTCGCGCTGCGTTTGGCGCGAGAGGGCAAGAAAGTTCTCGTGCTGGATTCCCTGGCTCGCCCTGGGGTCGAGCAGAATGCTGAAGATCTGCGATGCGCAGAGCCGCGCAACATTTCGATCCAAATTGTTGACGTCTGCGACGAGAGTGCAGCTTTAGCCGTGCGGGACGCGTCGGCTGTCGTCCATTTTGCAGCCCAAGTGGCGGTGACGACAAGTCTGGAGCAGCCGCTCGCGGATTTCGATGTGAATGTTCGAGGCACATTAAATCTGCTTGAGGCCGCGCGCGGGTGCAGTCGTCCGCCAACGTTTCTGTTCGCGAGTACAAACAAAGTCTATGGCGATCTTGCCGACGTTACGCTGGAGGCGACGAAGGATGCCTACAGTGTCGCGGATTTCGAAATGGGCCAGTCCGGCATTGATGAGTCGCGGCCGCTTTCGTTTCACACGCCCTACGGGTGCTCAAAAGGGGCGGCGGACCAATACGTACTGGATTACGCCAGGAGCTTTGGAATCCCCGCAGCTACTTTCCGTATGAGCTGCATCTATGGACCGCGTCAGCTCGGCACCGAGGATCAGGGCTGGGTTGCGCACTTCCTCATCAGAGCCCTTCGGGGTCAGCCGATCACGATTTTTGGTGATGGTCGCCAGGTGCGCGACGTCATGTTCGTTGATGATGTGACGGACGTCTACGCGAGAGCGCTGGAAAATTCCCACGCAGTGGCCGGTCAAGCGTTCAACGTTGGAGGGGGCCCCGCAAACGCGGTCAGTCTGCTTCAGGTTCTGCAGTACATCGGCGTGCTCCTCGGACAGCGTCCGGACGTGAGGTATGCGGCATGGAGAGCGGGTGACCAACGATATTACGTTTCGAATACTGCAAAGCTGCGCGCATATCTTCCTCTTAAGCCCGCCACGAGCTGGCAATCCGGAATTGCGCTGCTGGCGAAATGGCTGAGTTCGAATCGGCAGACGTCGCGTTCCGATACCACTCTTGCTGTAGGGGGGGCATGATGAAGATTGCGCTCGTCAATCCTGCATGGCGCTTCGACGGCAGCACATATTTCGGCTGCACGTCCCCGCATCTGCCGCTCGAACTCGGATACTGCAAGCAATTGCTCGAGGGTGCCGGGCATCAAGCGGAGATCGTCGACGCAAATCTGCAAACACTGACCAACACGGAAGCGGCGGATCGGGTCGCTGCGTTCCGGCCAGATATAACAGTCATCACGACTGCGCCATCGTATCTCTTCTGGCGATGTACGCAGCCGGAACTCACGGTGCCGCGTGAATTTCTCGATTGTCTGGCGAAGCGTGGCGGCACAACCGTCGCTGTCGGTCCGCATGGATCGGTGACGCCGCGAACGACCATCCAAAAGCTTGATACAGACATCGTGGTCCGGGGCGAATGCGAAGAGGCGGTGCAGTCGCTCGCACAAGAAGCTCCAGAAGATGTTTCGGGTATCGCATTTCGAAAGAATGGCGAAATCGTCATCAATGGATCGCCGCGATCTGCTCGTTTCACCGACGCGCCGCCTTTGCGCTGGCACGATGAATTTATTGGTCGCCACTCACACCATCATCATCGCTTCGATCGAGAGGCGACCGGTTATGGGGCTGAGGTCGAGGCTTCGCGAGGTTGCCCCTACGCTTGTACGTTCTGCGCCAAGATCGATTTTCGGGACCGCTATCGTCGGAGGGCGCTTGAGCCGCTTCTCTCCGAAATCGATGGGCTGATGCTGCAGGGCGTCACGTATCTCTATTTCATTGACGAGATTTTTCTACCGAACCGGGCGCTGTTGGAAGCGCTTGTCGAGCGAAACGTGACGTTTGGTATTCAAACGCGGATTGACCTCTGGAAACCAGAGATGCTCGCGCTTCTCGGGCGTGCTGGGTGTGTCTCGGTTGAGGCCGGGGTTGAGAGCTTGACGGAACATGGCCGAGACGCGCTTGCCAAGAAGTGTCGCCTCACAACCGAGGAGCTGACAGACCTTCTGATTGCTGCGCGCCAGAACATCCCGTTCGTACAGGCGAACCTGATCGGAATGGAGGGGGATGATCCGAACGTCGTGGCAGCGTGGCGCGAACGGCTGCGTCGCGCAAGTGTTTGGGCGAACGACCCGGTGCCGCTCTATCCTTATCCGAGTTCTCCCGATTACCGGCGGTTGTTTGGTGAACCGGACGATCATGCCTGGGAGAGGTCCCATGCCTACTACCTGAAACAGTTCGCCCGATTTAGCGACCTGCAAAATGAGCATCCGTTACCGCTCGGAGAGCTGGAGGCAACGTGTCGATAGTGGCGCACCGCCCGAATCCGAAGAGTGTCTTGATCACGTGCGATGCTATTGGCGGTGTCTGGACGTATACGGTCGATCTTGTCAGGTTCCTGCGCCAATGCGGGATTGCGGCTCACGTTGTCGTCCTTGGTCCTGCACCCGATCTTTCGCAGAAGAGAGGCATGGAGGAAAGCGGCGCTGAGACCGTCGAATGCTTGCCGCTGCCGCTGGACTGGACGGCAGAAGATCCAGATGCGCTGAACGCGTCTGCAGAGGCTCTCGCCGATCGCGCAGTTGAGCTGGGTGTGGATATTGCGCACCTCAGCGCGCCGGCGCTGGCCGGTCTATACGCTTGGCCGATGCCGCTTGTCGTCTCTGCTCATTCCTGCCTCGGGACGTGGTGGGCGGCGCTTGGCGAAGGGCCGGTGCCGGCTGATTTTGTCTGGCGCATCGAGAGAACGGCGCACGGTCTTTCAATCGCCGATGCGGTCATTGCGCCAAGTGAGTCCTTTGCCCGCGATCTTGCCTCGATCTACGGGACGCGGCGCATCATTCGCATTCACAACGGATGTTCTCCGGCCTATCGCTCAAATGGAAAGCCGGACGAGCCCGTTATTTTCACCTCCGGGCGTTTGTGGGACCGCGCAAAGAACACGACAGTTGTCGACGATGCCGCCGCGTTAATCGATCGGCCTATCCATGCGGCGGGTTCGGCGGTGGCGCCGAACGGAGAGACGGTACGGCTGCACAGTCTTGTGCAACTCGGCCTATTGAATCGAAACGCGATGGAGGAATGGTACCGCCGCGCGACCATCTTCGTCAGCACGTCGAAATACGAGCCGTTCGGTCTTGCCGTGCTGGAAGCGGCACAATTCGGCGCGGCTTTGGTTCTCTCCGACATCCCGACCTTCCGCGAGCTTTGGGACGATGCCGCGGTATTCGTCGATCCAGATGACGCCGGCGAATTGGCGGCAGTTCTCATTGCATTGGCGGATGATACGTCCAGGCAACGAGAGCTGGCTGTCGCAGCCGGTCAAAGGGCGATCCAGTATTCCGCTTCAAGAATGGGTGCAGAGACGCTTGCGGTCTATCAGCAGCTTCTTGCCAGAAGCGCAAGCGCACGTGCCAGTCGGGAGGCGACCGCATGAAGATCGTCTACTTTACTCATTCGCTCGTGTCGTGTTGGAACCATGGCAATGCGCATTTCCTTCGCGGGCTTCTACGCGAATTGAAAGCGCTCGGGCATGATGTTCACGCTATCGAGCCGAGCGACGGCTGGAGTCGCGCGCATATCGCGAACGAGCCAGGGGTCGAGTTTGAACAGCATTTCAAAGAAAACTTTCCGGAACTCGACATTGTCCGCACCTATGATCCGGACGTCGACCCCGAACAGCTGGTCGACGGTGCAGACCTCGTGATCGTGCACGAATGGACGGCTCCGCGGATCGTTCGCGCGGTTGGACGGCTGAAGAAGTGGAAAAATTTCACGCTTCTCTTTCACGACACGCATCATCGTGCGGTAAGCGAACCCGCAACGCTTCGCCTTCTTGACGGCGGCAATTACGACGGTGTTCTCGCGTTCGGCGAATCTCTAGCCTCGGTCTACCGCAGTGCCGGTTGGGGCTCCCGCGCATTCGTTTTTCACGAAGCAGCGGATACGCGGCTGTTTTCTCCTCCACGGGGAGAGAATGGGCGCACTCGCAAGGGCGCCGTGTGGATTGGAAACTGGGGCGACGGAGAGCGCAGCGAGGAGCTTCAAGCGTTTCTTTTTCGTCCGGCGCGACGAGTGGGCATTCCGCTCGACGTTTACGGCGTCCGCTATCCGGACGACGCGCTCGAAGTTCTTCGCGAAGCCGGCGTCCATTATCGCGGCTGGATTCCAAACGCCGACGTTCCTGGCATTTTCGCGAAGGGGTCTTTTACCGTTCACGTACCCCGGCGTTATTACAACACATTGCTTCCCGGCATTCCGACCATTCGCGTATTCGAGGCGCTGGCCTCCGGCATTCCGCTCATCTCTGCCGATTGGGACGATTGCGAGTCCCTCTTCAGACCAGGCACGGACTTCCTGATGGTTCGCAGCGAGGACGAGATGGCAAAAGCCATGAAAGCCGTCAATGCGGATGCCAACTTGCGGGCGGTTCTATCGCGATCCGGGTGGGAGACCATACGTGCCCGACACACGTGTGCGCACCGGGCAGCCGAACTGCTTGAAATCGTACATAACCTCAGTCCAGCCATGCAGGGAGCCGCATAATGCACATAGCGTTTTTCGGCTCCAGCTTGCTGTCCAGCTATTGGAACGGTGCCGCCACCTATTACCGTGGAATTATTTCGGCTCTCGCGAGACGAGGCTGGCGCGTTACATTTTATGAGCCAGACGCGTTCGATCGCCAGCAGCACCGTGACATCGATCCTCCGGAATGGGCGGAAGTGGTGGTTTTCCCTGCGACGACTAAGGCGATGCGCGAGGTTTACAGCAGAGCAAACGCGGCCGACGTGATCGTCAAAGCACGCGCCATCGGAGATCTCGACGACGAGATCCTTG
>CAYYDL010000544.1:0-1910 GCA_964470545.1 uncultured Hyphomicrobium sp.
ATGAACGGCTCCGTCAAATGCCCTCACCGAAACATGCAATTCTTGAGTGTCTCGCCCATGTGGCCGAAGCTCTTGCCCATCCGAACCGGCTCGAACTGCTTGAGCACCTAGGCCAGGGCAAACGCTCGGTCGAAGATCTGACGGCCCTGACGGGCATGACCTTCGCCAACACATCGCGGCATCTGCAAATTCTGCGGCGCGCGCGTTTGGTGGAGACAGAGCGCCAAGGCAAGCGCGTCTTCTACAGCCTGTCCGGTCAGACCGGGGTGGTCACCTTGCTGAAAGCGCTCGGCGCGGTTGGTGAGAGAAATTGCGCGGAAATCCGCCAGATCATGTCGGACTACTTTTTCGCACGCGACGCGCTCGCGCCGATTTCGCGGGACGAGTTAGTCTCGAAACTGCGCGATGGCAGCGCGACCTTGATCGACGTTCGCCCCGAGCACGAGTTTGGCTTGGGACATGTTCCTGGAGCGTTGAACATACCACTGAACGCCCTTGAAAATCACTTGTCGCAACTGCCGAAGGATCAGGAAATCGTCGCCTATTGCCGCGGGCCTTACTGCATTCTGTCTTTTGACGCGGTCGCCAAGCTCAGAAGGAGGGGATACCGCGTTCGCCGTCTCGAAGATGGATTTCCAGAGTGGCAGGCCGCAGGTTTGCCGATTGAAACGCCTGCGCCGTGACCTATGCCAGCGGCCGCGTCTGATCACCGCAAGATCGCTAGCGGCTTCACACTTTTCTAACCGCGTTTTGAGGCGGCGGGAAACCTCGCGACTGATTTCGTCCATCATCGAACTCATGCCCGGTGCGACCGCAATCGACAGCAGGCGGCCGAATGCAAGAGGTTTCGAAGATGCACGTATTCGCTCGCGCGAAAATCCTCGCCGCATGTGCCATCCTCACTTACATAGGCTACGCGCTAATTCCGGCTTCTGCAGCCGCGACGGAAGACGCCGTCCGCAATTCACTCGCACGGAAGGACTGCAAGCGCGGAACCTTCAAGGATTATTATCTGCAAGGACAGGGTGGCGATCCGCCGTCTGATTACAAGGGTCGCGTCTATAAGCTCAGCCAGGATTATCCCTCCGAGCTTCCGACGAAGGAAGCATATCCGTGGCTGAAAATTGCCTTCAAAAATGGCGGTCCCGTCGATCCCGACGCCTATCTTCGCGCACTTTTAGAGTATGGCCTGGAGGGCAACGTCGCCGTCGATTTCTACGTCGAGGACAATAAGGTCCGCAAATGGTATGGCGCGCCTTGGATGGATTGGAACACAGAGGTCGCTTCCGACTGGCCGGGAACCGACGGCCGAGAATTCATCCACGGGCTCACTCACGAGTTCGACTCCGCTGGCAATACCTTCGGCGAAAAGCAATCGGATTTCGTTGATACATGGGCGCAGGCGTACGTCAACGACCGCTACGCTTTCGCGCTCGGGCAAGTCTATTGCGACCCTGAAGATCCGAAGCCCGGCGCACTCAATCCCGATCCGACAGGGCTCAACAGCATGCCCGACGGCGCCTTCGTCATCAAACTTCTCTTTTCGACCGTGACTGAAGCTGAGTTGCCGACTGTCAAAGATGCCCTGGAATGGGACGCGGACATCTACATCAACAAAAGCCCGCGTTTTCGCAATGCCGGGCCGCTGTCGCGCTACGAGCGGCACATTGACAAGGTGCGGCTCATTCAGATCGATCTTCAAGTCCGCGACGAACGCAGTCCGACGGGATGGCTGCTCGGAACCTACGGCTATGACGGGAATGCGAAAGGTGAAACACCATGGGCGCGGATGACACCGCTCGGCTTGCAGTGGGGCAATAATCCAAAGGTGACCTTCGCTAGACATGTAAAGGTCCGGACGGTCCTTGCGATTACGACAAGCTGACGGCGGCCGCCTTGCCGGCCCAGTT
>CAYYDL010000545.1:0-4400 GCA_964470545.1 uncultured Hyphomicrobium sp.
TAGTAGAAGCGGCCTTCCGCATTGACGCGCCAGTACTGTGCGTCACCGCCGAGACCGGCGAAGTCGTTGGCGACTTCGATATAATAGCCCCGGTTCGGGTTCGTCGGGTGGTTCCGTTTGTCGTAGCTGATCGTGGTGCCAACGAGCGATGTCCAATAGCCTTTGTCGGTACACCGGAAGAGACCATTTTCATCGGGCGTCCCCGAGAAATTCGTTCGACCGCAGGCTTCCTGGATTGCCGGGGACGCATAAGGCGAAACGTCGAAGATCTCGTCGCGCGACAGCGAGTACAATGTCTGCATCCAGAGATGCTCGGCGAGCGGGAAGCCCAGGCGGACGTCGCCGCCAAGTTTGCGCTGCTCGAAGCCCGACTGATCGGTGTAGTCGAGCTGTTTGAAGAACAGGTCGAAACCGGCCGCCAGGTTGCGATCGAGGAAGCGCGGCTCGGTGAACGAAAGATCGACCTGCATGCGCTCGAAGGACCCAGCGAGTTTCAAGCGGACGTACTGGCCATTGCCGAACAGGTTGCGTTCGCTGATCGACACGTCGCCGATGACGCCTTCACTCGTCGAATAACCGGCGCCGAAGGAAAGTTCGCCCGTCGACTGCTCTTGGACGACGACGTCGAGGATTACGCGATCCGGCGCGGAGCCCGGTCTCCGCTTGATGTCGACATCCTTGAACAAGCCAAGCGCCTTCAGCCGCTTCTTGGCGCGATCGACCATCAACGCGTTGAAGGCGTCGCCTTCGGCCAAGCGGAACTCGCGCCGGATCACGAAGTCCTTGGTTCGCGTGTTGCCGATGATGTTGATGCGCTCGATGTAGATGCGCGGGCCCTCGTCGACGACGTAGGTGATCGCGATCGTATGGTTCGTTGCGTCGGGGATCGGACGCGGCCGGACGCGGGCAAAGGCATAGCCCTGGTCGGCGATGTCGAGCGTCAACTGCTCCGACGTCTTGTCGATCTGCGAGGCGTCATAGACAGCGCCCGACTGGGTCAGGAGATCGCCCTTGAGCGTGCTGGTATCGATGCCCGGGAGCGAGCTTTCGATATTGATCGCGCCGAAGGTGTAGGGCTGGCCCTCGTCGATCGCGAACGTGATGATGAAGCCCGATCCGTCGGGATCGATCTCGGCGTTGGCAGCCGTCACGGACGCATCAGGATAGCCATTCTTGAGGTAGTACTGGCGGATCAGCTCGCGGTCGAGGTTCATGCGATCCGGGTCGTAGACCGACGTGCCTTTGAGGAAGTCGAACCAGCCGACCTGCGTCGTCGAGATGATGTCGCGCAGCTGGCTGTCGGTGAAGGCATGGTTGCCGACGAAGTTGATGCCCTTGACCTTGGTCGCGGCGCCTTCATTGATTTCAAAGACGAGGTTCACACGGTTCTGTTCGAGCTCGATGATCTTCGGCTCGACGGTGGCGGCGAAGAGGCCCTGACGGCGATAGACGTCGAGAATGCGCTGAACGTCGGCCTGGGCCTTCGCGCGGGTGAACACCGAGCGCGGCTTCAGCTGGACTTCACCGATGAGGGTTGCGGTATCGACTTCGCTGTTGCCTTCGAAGGCAACCTGATTGATGACCGGGTTTTCCTTGACCGTCACGATGACGGTCGATCCCTTGTAGTCGATTGCGACATCGGCAAAGAGCCCCGTCGCGAACAGCGCCTTGATCGAAGCATCGACCTTCGATGCGTTATAGGCGTCGCCGTTGTTGAATTGCAGGTAGGACCGCACGGTTTCCGGTTCGACGCGGCGGTTACCGACGACCTCGATGTTCTTGATCACGCTTTGAGCGAACGCTGCACCCGACGTCCAGGTTGCATCCCCCATCGCGACCATCGGCGAGAGGACAAGCAGCGCTAATAGAAGGCGCAGCCCCGCCAGGATGATCTTGAATTTCTGCATACGCGGAATTGCCCCCGTGTGCCGCCGACCCCCAAATTCACATGCGCGCTGTCGGCGGCAGCGACACACTCATGCGTCTTGTTTTTGCGTCGTGTTTTCTTGTCGTTTTTGACTGCCCGTTTCTTATTGGTCGTGACGTCCCAGGCCCACGGCATTCGACACACACACAGATCTCTCCCCGGCCCCCCAGGGTGAAATCATAACATGCTGCGCAGCATACCGCTTTTAACGATTCAGAAAGCCCCCGCAAAGTGGTAAGTTTACGTCACTCCCGCATGATTCTGCACGATCTCAGCCGGCGCCGGTCAACCGCCGCCAAACGTTCATAATGTCGTTGAAATTCACGAAAATCATCAACATCATCAGCAGCGCCAAACCGACCTGAAAGCCCATTTGCTGCAGGCGTTCGCTCGCCGGTTTGCGGCGGATGGCTTCGAACGCGTAGAACATAAGGTGGCCACCGTCGAGGACGGGAATCGGCAGCAGGTTCAAGAAGCCAATGTTCGCCGAGATGAAGGCGATCCATCGCAGCATCGGCTCCCACCCGAGTTCGGCAACCTTGGCCGTCACCTCAGCCATCATGATGGGGCCGCCCATCTGCTCCGCCGACTGCCGACGGGTGACGATATCGCCAATCCCAGCCACAGTCTGCGTGATGTTGCCATAGGTTTCTTCGATGCCGAGCATAACAGCTTCCGGCACGCTCACGCGGACGGTCCGCACCTTGTCAGGTGCGATCGCGCGCTGAATACCGATCAGGCCGCGCCGGAACGTCCGGCCCATGGCGTCCTTCTGCTCGTCCACGCTCGGGGTTGCCTTGAGCACAATATCCTGGCCATCGCGATCGACCGTGAATGCAAGCTCCTCGCCCGCGCTCGAGCCGACGATGCGCTGGAGGTCTTCAAATCGGTCGATCTTGTTGCCGTTGATTGCGACGATCATGTCGCCGGGTTTGAAACCACCCTTCGCAGCCGGCGAATTCGGCACGACCGCGTCGACGAGCGGCGGCAAAATATGCAGGCCTACCGTCACGTTAAGCGCCGAGTAGAGCACGGCGGCAAGGATGAAGTTGGCGATCGGACCCGCTGCAACCACTGCGGCCCGGGCACCGACCGACTTCGATTGAAAGGCGCCTTCCCGTTCCGACAAGCGCTTATTGCCGCCGAATGAAGAGGCATTCTCATCGTCGATGAACTTTACGTAGCCGCCGAGGGGTATCCAGGCCACGCGCCAGCGCGTCCCGTGTTTGTCGTAAAATCCAAAGATTTCAGGGCCGAAACCGATCGAGAAGGCCTTGACGGTGACGCCGCACCAGCGGGCGACGAGAAAATGGCCGAGTTCGTGGATGAAGACGACGACAGTCAACACCAGCAGGAACATAATTCCGTACTGCCAGATCCAACCTGCGAGCGACGTCAGAAAATCCATAGATTCCCGATCCCTGGTACTGATTCGGAATAGCTTTAAGCGTTGGAGCTTAAGCGCGGGCGGCGTCAATAGCCACTAAGTTTCTCGTTAGATAGGACGCGCGCGAGCTCATCGACAGACAATATATCGTCCAGGTTTGTCGCGGCGCAAATCGCGCCCTGCCGCTCGGCCGCCTCCAGGGTCTCTTCGACGAGAGCGGCGATGTCGAGAAATTTGATTCGACGGTCGAGAAAGGCCTTCACGGCGACCTCATTGGCCGCGTTGAGAACCGCTGGCGCCGTGTCGCCGCGGCGCATCGCCGCCCGGGCGACGCGAAGCGCCGGAAATCGATCCTCATCAGGGGCTTCGAACGTCAGAGTGGCAAGGCGCGCGAGATCGAGCTTTTCGGTGGGTGCGCCCATCCGATCCGGCCAGGCCAATGCCACGGCGATGGGTGTGCGCATGTCGGGCGGCGCCATCTGGGCGAGCACCGAGCCGTCGACGTAGCTCACCAGGCAATGGACGATCGATTGCGGATGCACGATGCAATCGAGCTTCTCGACCGAGACGGGGAAGAGGTGGAAAGCCTCGATCAGCTCCAGTCCTTTGTTCATGAGGCTGGCGCTGTCGATCGTGATTTTGGCCCCCATCGACCAGTTCGGATGCTTCAGAGCCTGCTCGGGCGTCGCGGCGGCGATAGCCTCGCGGGTCCAGGAGCGAAACGGGCCGCCCGACGCTGTGAGTACGATCTTGTCGATCGATTGAGGATCGGCGCCGCTCAAGACCTGGAACGCGGCCGAATGTTCGCTGTCGACCGGCAAAAGCTCGGCGCCGGAGCGCTTGATCTCGGCGGTGAAGACATGCCCGACAGAGACGAGACATTCCTTGTTGGCAAGCGCAACGCGCTTACCACGCGACGCCGCCGCGAAGGTCGGACGCAGCCCGGCCGCCCCCACAATAGCCGCCATGACGCAATCGGCCGGCATCAGCGCGGCTTCGACGAGCGCTTCGCTTCCGGCGGCGGTACGGATGCCAGTTCCCGCAAGTGCTTCGCGAAGCTGGCCGAGACATTTCTCGTCGCCAATC
>CAYYDL010000546.1:0-1514 GCA_964470545.1 uncultured Hyphomicrobium sp.
GTCACGATCGAGCCGCAGATGCACGTGGACGCGCAGTACCACCAGCTGACCTACAACCGCGTCAACCACGACAACTTCCATGTGCGCGGCTTCAAAGAGGAAGGCACCACGACGACACCGTTTGACATGGTCGTGCTGAACAACCTTGACCGCTACCAATTGGCTTTGGACGCCATCAACCGGGTTCCGAGGCTGCACATGCACAGGCAGGCGGCGACGGATCGCTACTGGAGCACGATGGAACGTCACAGGCTCTACGTCAGCGAACATGGGAAGGATATGCCCGAGGTTCAGAACTGGCGCTGGGCGTCGTAGCCGCATGATGATCACTGCATCAAACTCAACCGTTCTTGCGCTGAACAGCGGATCTTCCTCGCTCAAGTTCGGACTGTATCGGGTCGACTCTCGCACCCCGAAGATTATTATTTCAGGCGAGGCCGAGGCGATCGGCGACCATTCTGGTAGATTCTGGGTGAACGATACCGACGGCAACCAGCTGGTTTCAGAGTCGGCGAATATTCAAAACCAACATGACGCGGTGGTTCGAATCGAGCGATTTCTTGCCGGCTGCACGGATGCCCAGCCGTCCGCGGTCGGTCATCGCGTGGTCCACGGGGGACCGGCGCTTCAGCAACATTGCCTGATCGACGACGTCGTAATGCATCGTCTCGAAGCCGCAACCCAATTCGCGCCGCTGCATAATCCTCCGGCGTTGGCAGTCATACGCTTTTCGCAGAAGCATTTTCCGAAAGTGCCGCAGGTCGCGTGTTTCGACACGGCGTTTCACGCGGACATGCCAGAGGTGGCGCGGACCCTGCCGATACCCCTAGACCTGAGATCGGACGGCATCCGGCGTTATGGATTTCACGGGCTGTCCTGCGAGTCGATCGTGCGCCAGTTGGGGGACGAACTGCCGGACCGTTTGATCGTCGCGCATCTCGGTAACGGCGCCAGCGTGACCGCAATCAAACGCGGCCAATCCATAGACACCAGCATGGGCCTAACTCCAGCCGGCGGAGCCATGATGGGAACGCGTTGTGGCGACCTCGACCCAGGCGTTTTGATCTATTTAATGCGCGAAAAGGCACTCAACGCCGCTCACCTCGAGTCACTCGTCAACCGTCAATCTGGACTTCTCGGAATCTCGGGGGTCTGTGACATGCGTGACTTGCACCAAGCATCAAACGTCAGCGCCAATGCCCGGCTCGCTATTCGCATGTTCTGTTATTCCGTGCGCAAACAAATCGCAGCTATGATCGCTGCGCTCAATGGCGCGGACTTGCTCGTATTTACCGGCGGAATTGGAGAGCATGATGCGGCGGTTCGAGCAGAGATCTGCGACGGCCTTTCCGGGCTTGGCCTCAGCCTACAACCCGCAAGCCAGGTGAATTTGAACAGCACGGATCCCATGCCAGGCTGCACAGTGCGGATTCTTCCGTCCCAAGAAGACGCTCAGATCGTCGTCCACACCTCCAGCCTCGCCGCGGCGACGCTCTAGTCGCTGCCTTTCCCGG
>CAYYDL010000547.1:0-15598 GCA_964470545.1 uncultured Hyphomicrobium sp.
AACCGTTCGCGTATCAGGCGCTCGGTCTTCGTCCGTTGTCTCCCGTGCATGTCAGGGGCGTGCGCACATCCGGCGATCTGACGCTGTCGTGGATTCGCCGCACCCGATCCGGCGGCGACAACTGGGAGCTTCCTGACGTTCCGCTCGGAGAAGAAAGCGAAACCTATGAAGTCGACATCCTCGATGGCAGTACGGTGAAACGAACGCTCACGTCATCGTCGCCCGGTGTGACCTATTCCAGTGCCGATCAGACCGCCGACTTTGGAAGTCCGCAGGCAAGCATTTCTATCAACGTCTATCAAACGAACCTCCTCTTCGGCCGCGGCGCCCCGCGCGCAGCGACGGTTTAATTCAACGTCATTCCGGCGTAGGCCGGGATCTCCGACAAGCTGAACAAAGCAGGTGCGTATCGTTGCCGTAGATGCCGACCTCCGTCGGCATGACGGTTGCTAAGCAGTCGCTGTCGGCAAGCAAATGAGGACCTAAAATGGATCAACCGGCGTGGCTTCAGGCTGCGTGGGCCGAATTCGGCGTGCGTGAGGTCCCGGGCAAGGAAAATGCGCCGGAGATCCTTCGTTACTTCCGCGACGCCGGCGATGAAAATCCGGAGACCGACGAAACGCCGTGGTGTGCGGCATTCCTGGGCGCAATGCTGAAACGCGCGGGGATGTCCGGCACTGGCTCTCTTTTGGCGCGATCCTATCTCGATTGGGGCATCAAACTCGACGAGCCACGTATCGGCGCCGTTGCCATCCTGTCGCGCAGCGACGATCCGACGACGGGACACGTCGGCTTCGTGCTCGGAGACGCAGGGGAGAAGCTCTATCTTCTCGGTGGCAATCAGGGTGATGCGGTCGCTGTCGCCGGCTTTGAAAAGGCGCGTCTCCTCGGCCTCCGCTGGCCGAAAGACGATGCCGATGCGCCGGACGCTGCCGTCGATGAGGATATCTTCGCGAAGGTGCTGGCGCACGTCCTCGAAATGGAGGGCGGCTATTCGAATGATCCCTACGATCCCGGCGGGCCGACCAACAAGGGCATCACGCTCGCCGTCTACGCGAGCTTCAAAGGCCAGACGCTCGACGCAAGCTCGCGCGACCGGCTCATCTCCGAATTGAAAGCAATACCGGATGCGACGGTATCGGACATTTATCGCCAGCGATATTTCGGGCCCGCCGACTGCGCCGCGTTTACTGCGCCCCTGACCCTCATGCACTTCGACGCTGCCGTGAACCATGGTGTCGGCACCGCGATCCGCATGTTGCAGCAGTCTGCGAACGTCACCGTCGACGGCGAGATCGGGCCTGAAACATTGGCGGCGATCGGCGGGCGGAACGTCCTCGATCTGATCGAGCGCTACGCCGAGATCCGTCGCGCCCGGTATCGCACGCTTCCACATTTCTGGCGGTTCGGGCGCGGTTGGCTCAATCGCGTCGACGCGACTTTGTCCCTCGGAAAAAGCTGGGCTTCTGCCGAGGGCATCACACGCGGGCTCTTGGAGCCTGCACAAAACGCAAAAGGAGAACTGACGATGAGCGACGACACGACGACGGCGACGACGGACGATAGCGCCAAATGGTGGGCACAATCGAAGACGTTGTGGGGAACGATGATCACGGCGGCCGCGACCGTGCTGCCTCTTCTGGCACCCGCTCTCGGTGTAAGCCTCCCGGCAGACCTCATTCAGACGTTTGGCGACCAGGCAATGACGGCAATCCAGGCCGTGGCGGGAGTCGTGGGAACCGGGCTCGCGATCTACGGCCGATTCAAGGCCTCGAGCGTGCTCAGTCTCCGCAAAAGTTAATGTTGGGCGACGGGCTCAAGAAGTCGCCGCCTGTATTCATCGTCCATTCAAATCGCTATTCTTAGAAGGTCGGGCTTTCCGGAAGATACGAATGGTCGGCAGGAGAAGAGCGGCGGCAGGTGTGGCGGCGGCGATCATGCCTTATGGCGCCGCGCATGCCGTCGAGTGCCTGACCGATTGGGGCATGGCCGGACAAATCGTGCGGCGGGAAAACCTGATAACGGTTGAAGAAGTCTCGAAGTCGCTCGCCGCCGACGGCATTGGAGTGCTCGTCAAGACAACACTCTGCCGCTCTGAGGAGGGATATTTTTATCGACTCGTCATCCGGAGTCCGACGGGACAATTGAAGACGACCGTTATGACTGCCAAGGGCCGCTAGCCGGCTCATGGTTGCGGGTGGAATTCGCATCATCCTATAACCCGCAGCGTCACCCATGAGGGGAGGGATACGCCCGTGCGCGCACTCGTTGTCGAGGACGATAGAGACCTGAACCGCCAGCTTTCCGCAGCCCTTTCCGACGCGGGCTTCGCGGTCGATACGGCGGTGGATGGTGAGGAGGGATATTTCCTGGGCGATACCGAGCCTTACGATATCGTCATTCTCGACATCGGCCTCCCGAAGATCGACGGCATTTCCGTTCTTGAGCAGTGGCGCCGCAGCGACCGCAAGATGCCGGTGATCATTCTGACAGCCCGCGATCGCTGGAGCGACAAGGTCGCCGGCATGGATGCCGGCGCCGACGACTATCTGGCTAAGCCCTTCCACATGGAAGAGCTGCTGGCCCGCGTTCGTGCTCAGGTTCGGCGCGCGTCCGGCCACGCCAAGGCCGAGATCGAGTGCGGTCCGATCCGGCTCGATACGAAGTCGGCGCGCGTCACCTGCGAAGGCAACCCCGTTAAACTTACCTCTCACGAGTTCCGCCTGCTCGCCTATCTGATGCACCACAATGGCCGGGTCGTTTCGCGCACCGAATTGGTAGAGCATCTCTACGACCAGGATTTTGATCGCGATTCGAACACGATCGAAGTATTTATCGGCCGACTGCGGAAGAAGATTCCAGGCGACGTTATCCAGACGGTCCGCGGTCTGGGATACCGCATGAGCCAAGGACCGGATGAGGCTTAATTCACTTGCGCTGCGCCTCTTTGCGACTTCGGCAGCATGGACGCTTCTGGCCCTGCCGCTCGCGGGCTACATCATTTACGCGCTCTACCGCGAAGACGTGCAGCTGAGCTTCGACGCCCAGCTCAAGAAGCTTCTGACCCAGATCACGATCGACAGTATGAGCACGATGGGCGACGAGCCCGTGATCCCGCCGAACCTTTACGAACCGCTGTTCGAGGTGACGCAGTCCGGCTGGTATTGGCAGATCCGGCCCATCGACGGGGCGCCGGGACGCACGCTGGTCTCGCCTTCGCTCGCGACGGCGGTCTTGCCCTCTCCCTACGATCGCAAATTTCCGACGGATGAAACCGGCACACGCTGGATGAACGTTCCGGGCCCGACGGGCACCACGATCCGCATCCTCGAATTTATCGATTCCCCCGGACACGATCCCGACAAGACGAAATACTCGATTATCGTCGCCGGCCCGATGGACTGGTTCGAGGCGACCGTTGCCAAGTTCCGCACGCGCCTCACGAGCGCGCTGGCGCTCGTCGGGCTGGGTCTGCTCGCAGCCACCGTGTTCCAGGTGCGGTTCGGTCTGCTCCCATTACGCCGCATCGAAAAAGGCCTCGCGAGCATTCGCTCGGGGAAGGCCGAACGGCTCGAAGGCAACCTCCCTGCGGAGATCGAGCCGCTGCAGGCCGAGCTCAACGCGCTGATCGAATCCAACCAGGACATTATCGATCGCGCCCGCACGCAGGTCGGCAACCTCGCGCATGCGCTCAAGACCCCGCTCGCCGTCATCACCAACGAGGCGCACGAAGACGAGAGTCCCTTCGGCGCCAAGGTCGCCGAGCAGGCGCACTTGATGCGAGACCAGATCAGCCATTATCTCGACCGCGCCCGTATCGCAGCCCGGACCAATACCATCGGCCGCATTACGCCCGTCGACTCGACGGCCGGCCCCCTCGTGCGTGCCCTCGAGCGGATTCATCACGAAAAAGGCATTTCGATCGATTTCGCTGTGCAGCCGGGCGCGAAGTTCCAGGGTGAGAAGCAGGACCTCGAAGAGATGCTCGGCAATCTGCTCGACAACGCTTGCAAGTGGGGACAAAGCCGGGTCTATCTGGCGGCCGCCGTCAACGCGCCCGACTCGACCATTCGCCGCAAACTCCGAATTACCGTAGAGGATGACGGGCCGGGTCTCTCGGCCGATCAGAGAGCCAAAATCGGCAAGCGTGGCCTTCGCTTGGATGAGACGAAACCCGGTTCGGGTCTCGGGCTCTCGATCGTCAGCGACCTGGCCTCCTCTTATCGGGGCAGGCTCCGCCTCGACGAATCCGAGCATGGTGGTCTGAAGGCTGTTCTCGAGCTTCCGGCGGCTTAGCGCTGGGCCGAGTGATGCCGCAATGCAGCACTGTGACTGCGGTGGGGATTTGCCCGAATTGTGGTGGATTTCCGCCTTGTCGAAGGCGCAATATCGGTCTAGCCAATACTCGGGATCGTGCGCCGGCTGGGGCAAGGCGGCGCGAGGGGATGGGCCGATAATGGGGTTTACCATGCGCATCGCGCGCTTTTCGCTGCCGCTGCTGGCGATTGCCATGCTCGCGGGATGCAGCAACGGACAAGGCGGAGTCGATAATACCAACACGGGCCTTGTCATAGGCAGCATCACTGGCGGACTTCTTGGCAACTCCGTCGGCAAGGGTGACGGCAAAGTCGCGGCGACCGTTGCGGGGGCGGTCGTCGGCGGCATCGTCGGCAGTCAGATCGGACAAAGCCTCGACGAGCGCGATCGCCGCTACGCTCAGGAAGCTGAATATGACGCTCTCGAGCGCGGCCAGTCGGGCGTCTCACGCGAATGGCGCGATCCCGATACGGGCAACTATGGCGAGGTCGTTCCGAGCCGGCCCTACAAGCGCGGCGTCGCCGATTGTCGCGACGACACCCACACGATCTATGTCGATGGCAAGCCGAAGCAGATGCGCGGAACCGCCTGCCGGAGTGCCGACGGCCAGTGGCAGTCGGTGGGCTGACGCACTGCAGCAAAACACGGGAAATATTTCCATAATTTAACCGGTCCGCGACAGATGGGCTGTCACAAGCTTTGCCTGCTTGTCTGGACCGGCGCGCGATCCTATTCCCTGCACACAGCTTGAGGATCGCGCGGCAATGGTTTTCTGGATCTTAGTGGCCTTATTGGTGGCAGGCGTTACGCTCGCCATTACGCGGCCGCTGATGCGTCCGGCCGAACCCGCAGCGACAAACGTCGATGCTGACGCCGATATCGCCGTCTACAAAGATCAGTTGAAGGAAATCGCCGCCGACGAAACGCGCGGCACGCTCGCGGCGAACGAAGCCGAAGGCGCGCGGGCCGAAATTGCGCGCCGTCTTCTGCGCGTCACGCACGACAAGCCCCAATCGGATGCCACGCCTCCCGTCGAAACGCGGAACCGTTTCATCCTGCCCGTATCGCTGATCACCTCGATCGCACTGCCGGTCTTGAGCCTGGGTATATATCTCGCCTATGGCGCGCCCGGCATGCCGGCCCAACCGCTGGACGAACGCCTGGCCGAAGCGACGGACTCCAGCAAGCCGAACGATCTCGTCGCCAAGGTCGAGCAGCGGCTCCGCGAGCATCCGGAAGACGGGTCGGGATGGGACGTGAACGCGCCGGTCTATTATGCGATGGGCCTCTTCAGCGATGCGGCAACCGCGTATCAGAACGCAATTCATCTCATCGGAGAAAGCCCGAAACGTCTGCAGGGTTTTGCGAATGCGCGCATTCGCATGGAGAACGGCATAGTGCCGGATGATGCTCGCAAGGCGTTCCAGCGCATGCTCGTGCTTGATCCGAAAGCGATCGAGCCAAAGATCTGGCTGGCACTCGCGAAAGAGCAGGACGGCCGTCTCACCGAGGCAGCGGCCGACTATAAGAGCCTGCTCGCCGACGCGCCCGCCGATGCGCCGTGGCGCAAAGTCCTCGAAGAACGTCTCGCAAGTCTCGATCCTGCGCATGCGGCCGCCGGCGGCAAGCAGGCCGCCGTCGCGAACACGCCCGTCACTCCATCTGGCCCGCAGGCGTCCGCTCCACCCGACGCCTCGGCCGTCATGTCGATGGGCCCCGAGGAACGACAGGCTTTCATCACACGCATGGTCGATGGCTTGGCGGCACGTCTGAAAGCTGATGGCAGCGACGCGGCGGGATGGGTGAGGCTCATTCGTGCCTATCAGGTCCTTGGCCGCCGCGACGACGCCGTCAAAGCTTTGAGCGATGCGCGTGCAAATTTGAAAGGCAACCAGGGCGGACTGGCGCAGGTTGAAGATCTGGCACGGCAGCTCGGTCTCGGAAGTTGATGCAACAGAAGGCCGCTTCAGGATTTCCATGACACGCAAGCAGAAGCGCGGAGTGCTGATCGGAGGAGGCGTTGCAACGCTCGCCGTCGCGCTCATTCTCGTGCTGTTCGCGTTGAAGGACAGCATCGTCTTCTTTCATACGCCGAGCGACATCGTCGAGAAGGGCGTCCCAGCCGGGCAGCGCATCCGTCTCGGCGGCCTTGTGGAGCAAGGCTCCGTCGTCCGCGGCGAGGGGACCACGATCCGCTTCAAGGTGACGGACACCCTGAAGGACATTCCCGTGACGTTCACGGGCGTGCTGCCGGATCTCTTCAAGGAAGGGCAGGGTGTCGTCGCTGAAGGCGTGCTTGACGGCCACGGCGGCTTCAAGGCTGACACGGTCCTCGCCAAGCATGATGAAAATTACATGCCTCGTGACGTCGCGAAGGCGCTAGAAGCGAAAGGCGTGAAGCTCGGCGCGAGCGCCCATACGGGCCAGCTCAAGGCCGAGATGCCCTAAAAGGATTAGCCGTGATCGTCGAACTTGGACATTTCGCCCTCATTCTCGCGCTGCTCGTCGCGGTCGTTCAGGTCGTCGTGCCGGCGTTCGGCGCTCATGTCCGGGACGAGCGCATGATGCGCGTCGCGGAGCCTGCCGCTATCTCGCAGCTCTTGCTGATCGCGATGGCCTTCTTCGCACTGATGCACGCCTATGTGACGTCGGACTTTTCCGTGCTGAACGTCGCCGAGAATTCGCATTCGACGAAGCCGCTGATGTATAAGATGGCTGGCGTCTGGGGCAATCACGAAGGATCGATGCTGCTCTGGGTGCTGATCCTTGCGCTCTTTGGAGCCGCCGTCGCCCTGTTTGGCAACAATCTGCCGCCGACCTTGAAAGCCCGCGTTCTGTCGGTACAGGCTTCGATCGCCGTCGCATTCCTGCTGTTCTCGCTGTTGACGTCGAATCCATTCGTTCGCCTCGATCCGGCGCCGCCCGACGGCAATGGCCTGAACCCGATCCTGCAAGACCCCGCGCTCGCGTTCCATCCGCCGTTCCTCTACACGGGCTACGTCGGCTTCTCGATTGCGTTCTCATTCGCCATCGCTGCGTTGATCGAAGGCCGCATCGATGCCGCCTGGGCGCGCTGGGTGCGGCCCTGGACGCTTGCCGCCTGGATGTTCCTGACGATCGGCATCTCGATGGGCTCGTGGTGGGCTTATTATGAGCTCGGCTGGGGCGGCTGGTGGTTCTGGGACCCCGTTGAAAACGCATCATTCATGCCGTGGCTCGCGGGCACCGCGCTTCTTCAGTCCGCGCTCGTGATGGAAAAACGCGAAGCGCTGAAGATCTGGACGGTGCTGCTCGCAATTCTGACGTTCTCGCTCTCGCTGATGGGAACATTCATTGTGCGGTCCGGCGTGCTGACCTCGGTGCATTCGTTCGCCGTCGATCCGGCTCGTGGAGTGTTCATCCTCGCCATTCTCGTCTTTTTCACGGGCGGCGGCCTCGCGCTCTTTGCGTTGCGCGCGAAGGACATTCAGCCCGGCGGCCTCTTTCAGCCGATCAGCCGCGAGGGATCGCTCGTTCTCAATAATCTGCTGCTGGTGACGGCCGCCGCGACAGTGCTCGTCGGCACACTCTATCCGATGGCGCTTGAAGGCTTGACTGGCGAGAAGATCTCGGTCGGACCGCCGTTCTTCAACATGACGTTCGGCCCGTTGATGATCCCGCTGCTGATCGCGCTGCCGTTCGGACCGTTGCTGGCTTGGAAGCGCGGTGATCTCCTTGGCGCGATGCAGCGCCTGGCATTCGCGTTTCTCGCCGCACTCGTTACCGTTGTGGCCGTGTATGCCGTCGAGCATCGCGGTCCGTGGCTCGCGCCGTTCGGAATTGCGCTCGGCGTCTACGTCATGGCGGGCGCAATCATTGAATGGGCAAACCGTGTGAAGCTCGGCTCTGCCGGGCGCGACGAAGTCGTGCGCCGCGCAACGAACCTACCTCGTTCGGCCTATGGCACGCTCTTTGCGCACTTCGGCGTCGGCATGTTGATGGTCGGCATCGTTGCGACGAGCGCGTACCGCGAAGAGCACATCCTGGCCATGAAGCCCGGTGATAAGGTGATGGTTGACGGCTACCAGGTCACCTTCACCAAGGTCGAGCGCGGGCGCGGGCCGAACTACACCGAGGATATCGCCGACTTCAACGTCAAGCGTGACGGCGAGACGGTCGCAACGCTGCAGCCGGCGAAGCGCCTCTACGACGCCCCACCGCAACCGACGACCGAAGCGGGCATTCATGCGGCTTGGCGCGGCGATCTCTACGTCGTTATCGGCGACGCGCAGCCCGGTGGCGGTTATGCGGTACGAGCCTACTTCAATCCGCTCGTTCGCTTCATTTGGCTCGGCGCCCTCTTCATGTTCTTCGGTGGTGGCATCTCACTGTCGGATCGGCGCCTCCGCGTCGGCGCTCCGGCGCGGACGCGTGCCGCTATTCCGGTCCCCGCGGAGTGACATCGTTGCGTCGGTTATTGGCAGCAGTGGCATTGACGATCTGGGCGCTCGTGGGGGCGGCTCCAGCCTTTGCCGTTCAGCCGGGCGAAATGCTGGCCGATCCCGCTCTCGAGAAGCGGGCGCGCACGATCTCCGCCGAACTGCGCTGCCTTGTCTGCCAGAACCAATCCATCGACGACAGCGACGCGCCCTTGGCGGGCGATCTCCGCCGCCTCGTCCGCGAGCGGCTCAAAGCCCACGATACCGATCAGCAGGTTCTCGACTACATCGTCGCCCGCTATGGTGAATTCGTCCTGTTGAAACCTCGCTTCGAAGTGTCGACGCTTCTGCTCTGGCTGACGCCGGTGCTCGTGCTGCTGGCAGGACTTGGCCTGATTATCCGCGCTGCGAAACCGGCTGGGCCGTCGGCCAGCGAGCCGCTGACGGACAAAGAAAAAGCCGAGCTGAGCGAGATCCTTGGTGTCAAGGATCGATAGCCTTTCGCAGCACGGAAGGGTCATCAGATTACACACAGTTACCGTCCCTGACATGCTGTCGTAACCCCACCTCCTGTAGGCCTCGTACTAAGGCTCGCGAAGCCTGCTTTCAGCTGGAGACCCTGGGATGCGAATTCCGCACCGCCTGTCGACGACCAAGTATTCGAAATTCACGTCTAAGTTCGCACCCGCACCGATCGCAATGGCAGCTATTGCTGCAGTGGGATTAGGGCTTGCCGTGCCTGCGCATCCGGTACGCGCCGAGTCCGGTGCCCAGACGATTCAAACGCCCTTTGGCCGCGCACCGCTGTCCTTTGCCGACATTGTCGACAAAGTGAAGCCCGCGGTCGTTTCCGTGTCCGTCATCAATGACGGAGGCGCATCGAAACTGGCCCTCAACGAAAAAGGCAAGAAGGGCGAGAAGAACTTCACGCTGCCGGATCTGCCGCCGGATCACCCGTTGCACGACTTCTTCAAGAATCTTCCGAAGGAATTCGGTCAGGAGGAGCGCCCGAAGATCGTTCAGGGCCAGGGGTCGGGCTTTGTGATCACGCCTGACGGTTACGTCGTGACCAACAACCACGTTATCGACGGCGCGACCAAGATTCAGGTGAGCTTCGACAACGATGATACGAAGTATGACGCCAAGCTCGTCGGCACGGATCCCCGCACCGACATCGCGCTGATCAAGATCGAGAGCAAGAAGACGTTCCCGACGGTCAAGCTTTCCGACAAGGCACCGCGCGTCGGCGATTGGGCGCTTGCCGTCGGCAACCCGTTCGGCCTCGGCGGCACCGTCACGGCCGGCATCGTTTCCGCGCTCGCCCGCGATATCGGCTCAGGCCCCTACGACTATCTGCAGATCGACGCAGCCGTGAACCGCGGCAACTCGGGCGGACCGACAGTCAACCTCGACGGCGACGTGATCGGCGTCAACACAGCGATCTTCTCTCCGTCGGGCGGCAACGTCGGCATCGCGTTCGCCGTTCCCGCGAAGACGGTGAAGGAAGTTGTTCAGCAGTTGAAGGCGGACGGCAGCGTCAGCCGCGGCTGGCTCGGCGTGAAGATCCAGAACGTCGATGAAGACACGGCTGCGAGCATCGGACTTGCCGACGCTCACGGCGCGCTGGTCAGCGAAGTAACGCCGAATGGCCCGGCTGCGAAGTCCGGCATCAAAACCCAGGACGCTATTGTTCAGGTCAATGGCGAGAAGATCGCCGACAGCCGCGATCTCGCGCGCAAGATCGCAGAGCTTGCGCCGAACTCGAACGTTGACGTCAAGGTCTGGCGCAACAACGCCGAACAATCGATCAAGGTGAAGCTTGGGCTCTTCCCCAAGAACGCCGAAGCGGCGATGAACGGCGACAACAACGACCAGGATAACAACGGCGACAACAACGACGACGACAGCAAATCCGTTGATCTAAGCCAGCTCGGCATCACGCTGATGCCTGCCCGCGCAGGCAAGGATGCTGAGGGCGTCGCCATTGCCGAGGTCGATCCGACGTCGGACGCCGCGGAAAAGGGGCTGAAGCCCGGCGACGTTATCCTTGAGGTGTCGGGCCAGGTCGTCTCCTCCCCCGACGATGTCATCTCGGGCATCAAGAAGGCGCAGGATCTGAAGCGCACTGCCGTTCTGCTTCATGTCAAATCGGCGGACCAGAAGCGGTTCGTCGCCGTCCAGCTCACCAAAAAAGGTTGAGGTTAACGCGCATGGCGAATTCGGGCAGCTCCGTCAATCCAACGGCGGGGCTGCCTCGACGTTTGGGGGACGGCCGGTTAAACAGTGAGGGTAGAGAGGACGAAGGTCGGACACACACCATGCGCGTGCTCGTGATTGAAGACGATAAGGAAACCGCGCTGTTCTTGCAGAAATCTTTGAAAGAGAACGGCCATACGGCAGATCTTGCGCACGATGGTGAAGCAGGCTTGTCGCTGGCGCTCGACGGCGCATACGATGTTCTGATCGTCGATCGCATGCTGCCTCGTCTCGACGGTCTTTCTCTGATCAAGTCGCTGAAGTCGGAAGGCAACCGCACGCCGGTTCTCATTCTGTCGGCGCTTGGCGAAGTCGATGACCGCGTCAAGGGCCTCCGCGCCGGCGGTGACGATTATCTGACGAAACCCTATGCCTATTCCGAGCTTCTCGCCCGCGTAGAGGCGCTGGGACGCCGGACCGCGCCCGAAGAACAGCAAACGCGTTATTCAGTGGGCGATCTCGTTCTGGATCGTCTGTCGCATCGCGTGACTCGCGGCGGCGAGCACATTCTTCTTCAGCCGCGCGAGTACCGGCTGCTCGAATATCTGATGCAGCACGCCGGGCAGGTCGTCACGCGTACTATGCTGCTCGAGCACGTCTGGGATTATCACTTTGATCCGCAGACGAACGTTATCGACGTCCACGTTTCGCGTCTCCGGGCGAAGATCGACAAGAACTTCGACAAGCCGCTGCTGCATACGGTCCGGGGAGCAGGATATACAATCCGTGACGGCCCTGCTTGATCGCGTCGCCAAAGCGGCATCGACCACAGCCTTCGGATTGAGTGCGCTTGCCGTGGCGTTCTTCCTTTTTGCCGCGGCAATCGTTGTCGGATTTTTGTTCTGGCAGACGAATAAGCTTTTCACCGATCAGGTTCTTGCGACGCTCACTGCCGAAGCGCGCATTCTCTCGTCCGAGATGAAAGTCGGCGGCCAGGTGAAGCTCGTCGAGACGGTCACGGCGCTGTCCCGCCCACAGGGCACCGGACTTTATTATCTCGCGGACGGCACCGGCGCGAAGATTGCCGGCAATCTCAATCGCATTCCGCCCGAGCTCGAAGCACAGGGGAGGGGCGGCGTTTTCAGCTATCAGCCTCTGAACGGCGACGGGCCCTCCCATCTTGCCGTCGCCATTCCCGTTGATCTCGGCACGGGCCTTCGCCTCATTATCGGCCGCGACGTCGAAGACCAGCGTGTCTTTGCCAACACGATCAGGTTCGTCTTTCTTCTCGGCTTTGGCATTCTTTCGGTCATTGGTCTTTTGGGCGGTCTTGCCGTCAGTCGCCTGATCGTCAACCGGATGGATCAGATCACCGCGGCAAGCCGGCAGATCATGGAGGGCGATCTCTCGCGTCGCATTCCCACGACCGGCCGTGGCGGCGAACTCGATGCATTGGCAAACAGCCTCAACGAAATGCTCGAACGCATCGAAGGCCTGATGAACGGCCTTCGCGAAGTCTCCGATAATATAGCCCACGATCTGAAGACGCCGCTCAATCGCTTGCGCAACGCGGCGGAGGCCGCGCTCCGCGACCCGCGCGGCGAGGACGCCTACCGCGAAGGTCTCGAACGGACGATCGAGAAGGCCGACGAGCTGATCAAGACGTTCAACGCTTTGCTGCTCATCGCCCGCCTCGAAGCCGGACCGCTGGAAGAAAGTACCGAGACGTTCGATCTCGGCCGCTTCGTAGCCGACGTCAGCGAACTTTATTCCCCGGCCGCGGAAGAGGCGGGCTTTGCGCTGACGATCGATGTCGAGCAGGGGGTCTTCATCCGCGGCAACCGGCAGCTGATCGGCCAGGCCATCGCGAACCTCATCGACAACGCCATCAAATATTCTCGCGGCGGCGAACCGGGGAGCGCGATCACCGTGCGCGCTTACCGCATCGATGGCCGCCCTGCGATCTCCGTCGGGGACCACGGCCCCGGTATCGAGAAAGCGGATCGCGAGCGTGTGCTGAAACGCTTTGTGCGCCTCGAAGCCAGCCGCACGAAGCCAGGCACGGGATTGGGCCTGAGCCTCGTCGCGGCTGTCGCACGCCTGCACCACGGCGAGGTCCGGTTGGAGGACAACCAGCCGGGTCTCAAGGTTGTGCTGTTACTATCGAGCCGATGTCTGATCGCGGCGCCGGAACAGATGCGTGACGACATGCCCGGACTTGCGGCACAATGAGGGCATGGATCAGCCCATCGCTCAAAGCCTCGCCGCCCGGATTGCCGAATGGCCCCGCTCTCTGGCTTCCGGCCGCGGCGCCGCCCATTTCGAGGCCCTGAAATCCGAAGCAAAGTCGGACTGTCCGACGCTCTTCGATCTTCTCAACGACACGAAAGTCGAAAATCTGCTGAAGGGCGTCTTCGAGGGCTCTCCCTATCTGACGACGCTCGCAAACCGCGATCACGCGCGCCTCGCCCGTATTCTCGGCGAACCGCCCGAAGCGCTCTTTTCGGCACTCACCGATGATTTAGCGGCCGCGATGCGCCAGGCGGCAGACTTGGCGAACGCCAAGCGCGCGCTGCGCATCTACAAGTCGGCAGTCGCGCTGTTGACCGCGCTCGCTGACCTTGCAGGCGTCTGGCCGGTCATGACCGTCACGCGCGCCTTGTCGGAATGTGCCGACGCTGCGGTCGCGACGGCGGTGCGGTTTCTGTTTCGCATAGCCTCGGCGCGGGGGCAGTGGTCGCCTCTTGATGACGAGCGGCCCGAGTTTCAGTCGGGATACTTCGTGCTCGCCATGGGCAAGCATGGGGCGTTCGAGCTCAACTATTCGAGCGACATCGATCTCACGATCTTCTTCGATCGGGATAAATCCCGTCTTGTCGGCGATGGCGATCTTCAGTCGTTCTTCGTCCGCCTGACTCGCGATCTCGTTCTTCTCCTCGAAGAGCGCACGCCCGACGGCTATGTCTTCCGCACGGACCTGCGCCTCCGACCTGATGCTGGCGCAACTCAAGTCGCGCTTTCGACGGTTGCGGCGCACGGCTATTACGAGACCGTCGGCCAGAACTGGGAACGGGCGGCGCTGATAAAGGCGCGGCCCATCGCTGGCGATATCGACGCGGGAGACGAGTTCCTGTCGGAACTCTCCCCCTTCATCTGGCGCAAATATCTGGATTTCGCGGCGATCGCCGACATTCACGCGATGAAGCGGCAGATTCACGCGCACAAGGACATCGGCCTGATTTCCGTTGCGGGCCAGAATCTGAAGCTCGGCCGCGGCGGCATCCGCGAGATCGAATTCTTCGCGCAGACACAGCAGTTGATTGCGGGCGGACGTCAGCCCGACCTGCGCGTCCGCGCGACGCTCGACGCTCTCGCCGCGCTGGAGCACAGGGGCTGGGTAAAAGCCGATGTCCGCGCCGATCTCGATCGGGCGTACCGTTATCTACGCCGTCTTGAGCACCGCCTGCAGATGGTTGCCGACGAGCAGACCCATGAGATGCCGTCCGACGCCGCAGCATTGGAAGCGTTTGCCCGCTTCGCCGGATATGCGGACGTGGCCGATCTATCCCAAAACCTGACGCCGGTGTTGGAAACGGTCGAAAAGCACTACGACGGCCTCTTCGAGGAAGCGCCGCAGCCGTCGGCTGGAGGCGCAAATCTCGTCTTCGCCGGCGCGGAGGATGATCCACGAACGATCGAAGAATTGAAGCGCCTTGGATATTCCCAGCCATCACAGGTCTTGGCGATCATTCGTGGCTGGCACCACGGACGATCTCCCGTCGTCAGATCGCCGCGCGCGCGCGAACGCCTGACAGAGGTGCAGCCGCTGTTGATCGAAGCCCTCGCCGACACCGTCGACCCGGACGGCGCCATAGCGAGCTTCGACCGTTTTCTCGCCGAGTTGCCCTCGGGCGTTCAACTCTTCTCGTTGCTCAAGGCACAGCCGGGCCTGATCCGGCTTTTTGCCGATATCATGGGATCGGCGCCGCGTCTGGCGCACATCCTGTCCCGCCGCCGCCGGTTGCTCGACGCCGTTCTCGATCCGCAAGTCATGGGCGGGGAAGTCAACGGCGCGGCGATCGACGACCTCGTGATGAAGGCGTTTGCGGCCGCCCGGGCGACGGGCTTCGGCGATCCGATGCAGGAGATCCTCGACACGGCACGAAGGATCGGCAGCGAATTGACCTTTCTGGTCGGAGTCAGAATTCTGGCGGGCAGCATATCTGCGACGGAAGCGGGCGTCGCCTATGCGACCATCGCCGAGCGCCTGATCGCAGCCCTGCTGCAGGAAGTGATGCGCGATATGGAGGAAGATCACGGACGCGTCCCTGGCGGCGCCGCCGTCGTCCTCGCCATGGGTAAACTCGGCGGCCGCGAGATGACGGCTGCTTCCGATGTGGACCTCATCCTGATTTATGATTTCGACCCGGACGCCGGAGAATCCGACGGCGCCAGGCCGCTGTCGCCGCAACACTACTACACGCGTCTGACGCAGCGCCTCATCACTGCGATTTCGGCACGAACGGCAGAGGGGGCGCTCTATGATGTAGATATGCGCCTGCGACCATCGGGGCAGAAGGGGCCGGTCGCGACACGTCTTTCAAGCTTCAGCAACTACCAGGCGAACGAAGCTTGGACGTGGGAGCACATGGCGCTCACGCGCGCGC
>CAYYDL010000548.1:0-6266 GCA_964470545.1 uncultured Hyphomicrobium sp.
GGAAGGCCCTGCCATGTGACTGGCAGGGCCTACAGGATCGCGCTGCCCTCGCGCCAATCGGTATCGGTCCCGCTTGTCCGACCAGACTGACAGCAACGCTCTTCCCGCTGAGACCGGCAGCGATAGCTAATGCTGATGTCATGAACAATTCACAATACGCGCAAAAAACTGTAACAAACCGATAGAGTAGCCACGGCCAGCAAGACATGGTCACTCCCGCATTGACGGCTCAACCGCGCGGAACGACATCAGACATTTCGCGCGAAGCGGCTAGTACTCGTCTTCCTCTTCGACGCGATAGCTGTAGGGAAGATTGCAGCAATATTCTGCGGCGGCTCTTTGCGCATCCTCCCAGGTTTCGAACGAGCTACCGATGACCTCAGTGCCGCCGCTGAAGCAGCCCTCGGCATCGTTTCGGCAATGATCGCACCAGACAACGACTTTGAATTTTCGCATGCGGCTTCTCCCTCGAGAAAAGCCCTCAGCGTCGCTCCCCAATTCACGCACGGTCTTGCGGCGTGCGCTACCTGCAGAAAAGCAGCTCGCTTGCGCGATCCTATCGTTCTTATGCGCTTTTTCCCCGCAGTACGCGCCAACGACAGATTCGGAATAAGGCTAGCATTGGGCGTGGAGACAAAACGTGACTGCGGCGTAACACTCTGGGCGAAAAAGGGTTCGGGCCCCATCAACGAGCGCCGTTCTTGGGGGCAACGGCGCGCATAAAGTCACATTGGAGCCTTGGAACTCGGTCTGCCGCATTCTCTCTGGTAGGCTTCGATGTCTGCAATGCACATTGCTACAGTTCAATGGGGGAACGAAACGCCGTGAATGTGCGACTGATTTCTATTTTGGCTGGCGGTCTGTCTCTGATCGCCTCACAGGCCAATGCCGAATGTACGATGAATGAGATCGAAAAGCCCAACACCCGGATTGGCCTTTGTCGGCAACAGCCTGGCATCGCGACAGGCTTTGGCTGCACGTCGCTCCTGATGAAGGAGCAGGTCGCGGATCAGTTCCAGCAGATCGAACTGGCACGCCGCTGCGGGTTCAAAGCGGAAGCCGACAAGCTCGAAAAATATTATAAGGCGACGACGCCGTTCGTCGTCAGCCTCTACGAGTGTGTCGACACGTCCGTCGATCGTGCCGACGTCGAGAAACAGGCGCGGGCCGAAGTTGCAAAAAACCTCTTGAGCTTGCCTGCGGATTGCTCGGCTGAACTCAAGGACAAAATGGCGAAGCGATTGCCGAAGCTCATCGAGATCGATGAAAAATCGCTGGCCCAGGTCAGGGCGCTTGCGGAAAAGATCAACCTCGTTCCTGCACCACAGAAGTAAAGATCCGAACTTCGGCGAATCTCAATAAGCGTTTATTCACCGTAACTTCGTTCGGTATTCTCACAATTTGCAAATGTCTTCTAATGTCATTTTCCGCCTGCTCTCGGCGGGTTGGGAAATGCATCCGGGAGACGTCCCATGTCACGAGTTAAGGTCGTTTTCGGCGCGCTCGCCGCGGTGCTGAGCTTCGCTGCCTTGTCTTCGTCTGCCTATGCAACGCATCGGCGGTGCGGGTATGATCCGTATGGGTACCATCCCCCCGATTTTCGCGGTTGCTACGATTATTATCGGCCCGCCTATCGCCGCGGTTGGGGCTTTTATCCTGCATATGGGTTTTATCCGGCGGGCAGCTACTATGCGTTGCCTCGCTATCCGGTCTATGCGGTGCCGGTGCCATATCCCGTCTATTCGGGTGCCTACTGCTATTACGACAATGGCTGGGATTTCCGCGTTCGCCGAGTCTGCGTGCAGGGTTGGTGACGGGAGGCGGTCGATTCATTTTGCGGCGCCAGCAAAGGGTCTGGCGCCGTTTGCGTTCAGCCCTAACGGAATCGCAGCCAGTCCAGTGAACGAGGACCGCGACAGAAGTCGCGATGATGCAAGTAATAGCATCGGCGCCCATCGTAGTAGTCGTCGCGTGCGAAGGGGTCGCCAGCATACGTCGCAAATCCGAAGCGATAGCCGTGGGGCGGCCCGGCGCGATGATATCCCAGCCGGAAATAGTGCTCATAGCGGTGATGCCAGTAATGGGCTTCCGCAGACGGCATGACGGCCAAGAGGCCAGGGACCAAGCCGGCGATCCGCACAAACTTCAACATCTGCTGCCTCTCGTTTGTTCACCCGCACGATCAGTCGCCCAGGTCTAACGCCAAGGCAACGGCGAACTGTTGCCATGGCAAATGACGACAGAGCGAAGCGCGGCGACTTTAAGCAAAACGCGAAACTTACTCGTGTGATCGATGCGCTATCCCGCTTCGCCGAATGCGACGAAGCGGGCGATTTTTGTCCACCTGTGGTGCAAGTCTTTCTGAAGACCTATTGTGCCCCCGGGGATGCCGGATTGTACGGACCGGTGGTGCCCGCCGGCCCGCTCCCCTGTTCGCCAGTGCTGCTGCCCGAACTCGAATTCGAAGGCAAATTGATTTCAGCCGGCGGCTGCTTGTTGATCGGCACGGAGGGCGATGTCGGGGAGACGACAGCGTTGTTTTCGCTTCCCGGTCCGACTTTCCCCGGTTCAAAGCTGCGCGCGGCGTTCGAACCGGCCGGCGGCGTAACGGGGGATTCGGCATACGCAGGCAGTGAATTCGCGAGAGCGGCCGCGGCCAACGCGGCAGCCGTTAGCAGTCTCGTCCTCATGGGAAAAGATCCTTTTCGCTGTTCCATACGTTTGCAACGCATGGCGCAACGTGCGTGTTCCCCTCCGAGTAGCCGAGCTGGACTATCCTTTATTGGCGGTCGGCGGCCCGTTCGACGTGGAGGGGGCCGTTGCCGGATTCGGCTTCTCCTTGACGGCCACGCGATCGCCGTTGACCACGCCATCCGGCGGGCTCTCGATCACACGGTCTTCGGGTGCCAGCCCTGACGCGATCTCGACCGTGCTGCCGCGATCGCGGCCGATCGTGATCTGTTTCAATGCGACCTTGTCGTCTGGTCCGACGGTGGCAACCTGCAGGCCGTCCTTATCAAAGATGATCGCGCTCGATGGAACGACGAGGACGTTCTTTTTGTTGCCGACCGTCAAATGCACGCTGGCATAGGCGCCGGGCATCAGCTCACCCGCAGAGTTGTCAATGACGAGCTGCATGCGTGTCGTGCCTGAAGCGACATCGACCGCGCCGGACGAAGCTTCAACCTTCGCTTCGTATTTCTTTCCCGGCCTCTCGGGCACCGTCAGGATCCCGACAGTCCCTTTCGGAATCAACGGGACATAAGCCTGGGGCACATTGACGTAGAGCCACAGCTTATGAACGTCGGCCACGACGAACATCTCCGAGCCCGTGGCGCTGCCCGTGTTGATCAGGTTGCCCACATCGGTGTTGCGCACCGTCACGATGCCATCAAATGGTGCGACGATGCGCTTGTATTCGGTCAATGCCTTGAGGCGATCGACATTGGCTTTTGCCGATTTTACGAGCGCGTTCTTCGCGTCAAGGTCGGCTTTCTTTTCATCGGCGGCCTGATGCGTCACATAGTTGCTCGGCAGCAGGGCTTGGTAGCGCTGGTTCGTGACTTCGGCGAGCGCGGCGTTGGCTTTCGCATTGTTCAGGTCCGATTCGGCCTGAGATAATTGCTGGTCGAGATCCGGGGCATCGATTGTCGCGAGCACGTCGCCAGCTTTCACGCGCGTGCCGATATCGGCGTTGCGGGTTGCAACGTAGCCGCTGACTCGTGCGAAGAGCGCCGCCTGATAATAGGCGTCGAGCCGACCCGGGAGATCGAGAACACCGACACTCTGCTCGACCGCCGGCGCCGATGCAGCAACGGTCGGAATGGAACGCTCCACGGCCTTGCTTTTGAGCTGTGCAACACTCTGCTCACGGCTTTCGATGCCGATGAACGCGAGCAACGCTGCTGCACCGATGAAAACGGCCATCGCAAACGGCATTTTCCAGCGCGCTCTCTGAGGCTGCTCGGGGGGCGATTCAGGCAGCATGGAATTCTCCAGGGATTGCATCTTGCGGTGGCGATGAACTGGCGGTCCGGCGTCCGTGCATCAGACTGAATATGACGGGCACGAGAAACAGCGTCGCGACGGTCGCGAACATAAGGCCGCCGATGACGGCGCGGCCCAGTGGTGCGTTCTGCTCGCCTCCCTCTCCCAGGCCCAACGCCATCGGGGCCATACCGATGACCATCGCAAGCGCGGTCATCAACACGGGACGGATGCGCACGAACCCCGATTCGACCGCCGCCAGAATGGGGTCGCCGTGATCTGCCAGTCGTTCGCGAGCGAAGCTTACCACGAGAACGGCGTTGGCGGTCGCGACGCCCATGCACATGATGGCGCCTGTCAGGGCGGGAACGGACAGCGTCGTCCCGGTGACAAACAGCATCCAGACAATGCCCGCCAAAGCGGCCGGAAGCGCCATGATGATCACGAGCGGGTCGCCCCAGGATTGGAAGTTGACGACAATCAGTAGGTATATAAGCACGATGGCACCTAGGAGACCGAACAACATTCCGGCATAGGCGCTATTCATTGTTTTTACCTGCCCCAGGAGAACTGCGGTCGCCCCCTTGGGAAGATCCTTCTTCGTGGCGTCGACGATCTTCTGGATATCTGCGGCCACGGCACCCAGATCGCGGCCTTCGGTCGTCGTCAGGATCTGAACCATCGGCTGAATATCGTATTGGGATATAACGGCGTTGGTCGTCTGGCGATGGAAGCTGGCGACCGCGCCGAGGATCTGTGGTGCCGGTGCGTTTGAAGCCGTTATCGGCAGATTTTGCAGCGATGCCAGAGTGTCGAGCTTGTACTGTGGAGCCTGAATGACGATCGGGTATTGCACACCGTTCTTTGGGTTGAGCCAGTACGTCGGGTTGACCTGGCCAGTGCCGGCAAGGCTCGTCGCGAGGCTGTTGGTGACGTCCTTTTCCGTGACGCCTACGTACTGGGCGCGTGACCGGTCGACATTGACGTCGAAGCCGGGGTTGCTTCGCGATTGCTGAATGCGAGCGTCGGCGACCCCCGGGATCAGCTTGATCTGTCGCAGGATCTTCTGGGCATAATCGAAGTTCGGGCCAAGCTTCGGACCTCTGATCTGAAGGTCGATCGGAGTTGGCGCGCCGAAGTTCAGAATCTGGCTAACGATGTCCGCCGGGAGGACCGAGAAGGTCGCGCCAGGAAAGCGCTTTGGCAATTCGTCGCGGAGTTCCTTGACATAGTCGTTGGTCGGCCGATGACCTTCGTTGAGCGCAATCTGGATGTCTCCATCCTGCGGCCCAATCATGCCGGTGTTGTTATAAGAGGTATTAATGCCGCTGATTGGCATTCCGATGTTGTCGACCATCGCCGAGAGATCTTCGGGCGCGATGATTTCGCGGATAGCATCTTGAATTCGCGCGAACTCGTTGGCGCTTTCCTCGACACGCGTGCCGATGGGAAGCCGGACATGCATCAAGATCTGACCAGAATCGACTTTCGGGAAAAAGTTCCGGCCGAGATACGGTGTCAGGAGGAAGGATGCCGCGATAAATCCAAACGAAAAGATGAGCACGAGCATGCGATGCGCCAGCGCGCCCTCGAGGAGGCGATGATATCCGCCGCGGAACTTCTCGAACCCGTGCTCGAAACCCCGCTGGAACATCACCAAAGGATTGTGTGTCGGCCGTTCGTGCGCTGAGTGATCGTGGGGCTTCAAAAGATATTTGGCCATTGTCGGGACGAGTGTTCGCGACAGTATGAACGAAGATACCATCGCGAACATCACGGCTTCGGCCATCGGCACGAAGAGAAAGCGCGCAACGCCTTCGAGGAAGAACATCGGCACGAACACGATGCAAATGCAGAGCATCGAGACGAATGCGGGCGTGGCAATCTGATCGGCACCGTCGAGAATTGCGGTTTCGACGTCTTTTCCCTGTTCGAGATGATAGTTGATATTTTCGATCGTCACGGTCGCTTCGTCGACGAGAATGCCGACCGCGAGCGCCAGGCCGCCGAGCGTCATGATGTTCAGCGTTTCGCCAAGAGCCGATAACATCGCGACCGAGGCCAGCACAGCAAGCGGAATTGAAGTCGCGATGATGAGAGTCGATCGGAAGCTGCCCAGAAAGAGCAGGATCATCAGGCTCGTCAACGCCGCGGCCAGGACGCCTTCGTGGATGACGTTCTGGACGGCGGCGCGGACGAAGATCGATTGGTCGCCGAGGAACGAGATGGTCAAGGCATCCGGCAGACTGGGCTTTATTTCCTTCACCTTGTCCTTGATG
>CAYYDL010000549.1:0-3557 GCA_964470545.1 uncultured Hyphomicrobium sp.
GAGCTGGAACCAGAAGGGCTTCGTGACGGCCTCCGCCACGTCCTCGATAGAACAAATCGACAAGGTGCTGAGCGTATACGGGATTCCGGCCTTTTCAGCCGCCCGTGCGGCGGCGATTTCTCCGTCGCTGTAGGCCATTCCGCTCAAGCCGATGGGCGCCAGCGCAAAGGGGTGGGGACGTTGTGCGCCGAGGAACGTCTGGGTCTGCGTCCGGTTCGCAACTCCCGCCAGGACACGCTGGCGAATTTTTATTTCGGCGAGATCGCGAAGATTGGCGGCGAGCGTCAATTGCGAATAGGAGCCGGATTCATAGTAGCCCATGAAATCACTTGGAACGCGGCGGTGCGCGATGCGCCGTAGATCATCGATGCAAGCAACTGAGCTCAGAGTCACGTCGCCGGTCCGAACAGCGCTGCAAAGGTCATTTCTTTGGGATGGTTGTTCAGCAATCCGCTTCACTGACCGAGATGGCAACGCCGGGATGGACCGACTTGAGCTGGCGGACATCATCGAGTGCCTCCGCCCAGACGTTACAAGGTCCCGCCATGCGGATCTCGCCGCGCGTCCTTGAGAGCGGCGTCGGGCCGAAACCGATGGAGATCGCATCCCCGTCCGGCCAGAATACAATATCGCCCGCCTTCACCGTGACACGAGCATCGGGCTCGGCCGCCGAGCTGACAGGCGCGTCGAAATAGAGTTCTCCGCCCCATGTGCGCGCTGCCGCTTCAATGGGAAGGGCTGCCCAAATTCGCTCCGCCGTGGGCGTGTCGAGAAGTCTTGCACGAATGGCAACACCCCCGGCCCGGATCACGATCTTTCGCATACCGCACAATCCCGATCAGCACGTCGCGACCGGGACCAACAAGCGGCCGCGGGAAGGAAGTCTCTCATTGAGGGCCTTCGCCTTCAAGGGGCTTTGCCTCGCCAAAAGCCGACAAAATGCCCTTCGTGCACGAAAGTTGCTCAGAAACCGGCCGTTGAACGTCGCAGATCGTTTGCTGCAATTGCGAAAAGGCCGGCATCGGACTGTAGCGAAATCGATCAGACGCCGCTGCGGTCACTTCGGTGCCGGTCCGAATATGAGCGACGTATTCAAACCGCCGAACGCGAGTGAGTTCGACATCGTATAGCCGAGTTTCATGTCTCGGCCCACGTTCGGAATGTAATCGAGATCGCAGCCCTCGCCCGGTTCATCGAGGCCGATGGTCGGCGGCACCCAGTTCTCCTGCATCGCCATGATGGTGGCGACAGCTTCGATGCCGCCACCCGCTCCGAGCGGGTGCCCGTGCATCGATTTCGTCGAGGAGATCGCGAGCTTATACGCGTGGTCCTTGAAGACGTTCTTGATTGCCTTCGTCTCGTTAATGTCGTTGTCGGCGGTCGCGGTGCCGTGGGCGTTCAGATAATCGATCTGCTCCGGTGCGATGCCGGCTTCGCTGATCGCGTTCTGCATGGCAACGCTCGGACCTTCGACGGTCGGCTTGACCATGTCCTGACTGTCGGAGGCCATGCCGAAGCCGCAGAGTTCCGCGAGGATTGTCGCGCCCCGCGCTTGGGCATGTTCGAGGCTCTCGAGGACCAGCACGCCGGCGCCGTCGGCGAGCACCGTGCCGTTCCGTTTCTTGGCGAATGGGAAGCAGCCTTGCGGGGAGAGCACGTGCAGCGCCTGCCACGCTTTCATTGTCCCGTAGTTGATGACGGATTCCGAAGCGCCAACAAGAGCGACGTCCACGAGATTGTCGCGAATGTAATCGCGGCCGATGCCGATCGCGTGCGTCGCCGTCGAGCATGCGGAGCAGGTTGCGAACGTGGGTCCTTTAACGCCGAATTCGATGCCGACGTGCGCGGCGGCCGACGAGCCGATGATGCGAAGAAGCGTCAAGGGATGTGTGGCGCGCTTGTTATGGATGAAAAGATCGCGATAGGCCGTTTCGTACGTCGTCAGACCGCCGGCACCCGAACCGATAATGCACGCCGAGCGATAGGGATCGACGATCGGCATCTCAAGGCCCGACATCTTCACCGCTTCGTCCGCCGCCGCGGCGGCGAACCATGAATAGCGGTCGGCAAGCGTGATGATGCGGTCGCGCTTGAAATGCTTCAGGCGCTGCTTCGGATCGAACCCTTTGATCTGGGCAGCGATCAGAATCTTCAGGTCGTCGACCGGAAAGCCTTCGAGCTCGCTCACGCCCGATTTGCCGGCCCTGAGACCAGCCCAGAAATCGGGAACATTCTGTCCGATCGGAGTTACGACTCCGAGGCCCGTGACGACGACGCGGCGTCCCGGCTTACCATTCGACATCGATTAATCTTTCTTGTCTGGTGAATACGCGGAAACCCCCGGGATGGGGGCTTCCGGAATTCACGCTTTGATTTCGACAGAAGATCGCTCGCGGCCGTTACGCTTTGGCTGCGGAAGCCTGCTTGGCGGCAATCAGCGACTTCACGCGATCAACTACGGAGCCGACCGTCTTGAACGCTTCGACTTCTTCGTTGGCGTTGTATGGGATCTCAATCCCGAAGCCATCTTCGATGTCGAAAACGATCATCGCAAGATCTAGTGACTCAATCTTCAGATCTGTAAGCTGGGTGTCGAGCGAGATATCGTCGCGCGGCTCCTTCATATGCTTCTTGAGGATTTCAATAACCTTAGTCGCGACTTCGTCCATCGGCCTCTCCCACCCTCGCAATCCCTGCGACGGGCCAGTTTTGCTTGGCATCTACTAAATCAAGAGCCCTTGATCAGCAAGCGGGGGGGTCACTTATCCTTAAACAACCGCGAAGTCTAGGTACGGACCGTCGCGCTCATTTTTCCCCGCCGCCGATCCGTTGTCCGACCTCATAACCTGCAGTGCGCAAAGTGACGGTCCCGCTAGCTTTGACCCGCCGAAAGTTGTCTAATATTAAGGCGTCCCTTGCTGGTTACCGCCCGGTTTACGACATCTTCAGCGAAGGTCAACGCGATCCGGATAAAATAAAATCGAGTGACCGGACAGACCATGACAGCAGAAGCCACCTCACCTGTGTCCAAGATGTCGCCCCGGTGGGTCGATTATTACCCGGCAGGCATCGATTGGCACATGCCGATCCCCAAGGGGACCGTGCCCGGACTGCTGGACGAGGCCGCTGCCCGCTATCCGCAAAACCCCGCCATCGGCTTTCTGGGCCGTTCCACGTCCTATTCGGATCTAGCGGCCGAGGTCGACCGTGTGGCTGCCGGCTTGCAACGGATCGGAGTAAAACGGGGCACCAAAGTCGGACTTTTTCTGCCAAATACCCCGACTTTTATTGTGTATTATTTTGGGATACTCAAAGCGGGTGGAACCGTCGTCAACTTCAATCCTCTTTATACTGTCGAAGAGCTGACGTTCCAGGCCAGGGACAGTGAGACGGAGATCATGGTTACCCATGATCTGGCCCTGCTGTTCGCCAAGATCGAGGCTTTGCTGCAGGCGAGCGTCATTTCGCGCGCCATCGTCGTGCCGTTCGCCAGCGTGCTTTCGCCGCTGAAATCTGTGCTATTCCGGATTTTCAAGCGCAAGGACATCGCCAACGTC
>CAYYDL010000550.1:0-7129 GCA_964470545.1 uncultured Hyphomicrobium sp.
TCAACCTGCTCGCGGAAAACCTCCCTACGCTGGTGGGTGCCTTCGCCGTGGTGACGACGGCCGTCGCCCGCGGCGACCTCTCGCGGACGATTCAAGTCGAAGCGCGCGGCGAAGTCGCGGAACTCAAAGATTACATCAACACGATGATCGGCAACCTGCGGCTGACAACGCAGCTCAACACCGAGCAGGACTGGCTGAAGACGAACCTTGCGCGCTTTACAAGCATGCTGCAGGGCCAGCGCGACGTCATGACGGTTTCGCAGAAGCTGCTCTCGGAACTCGTTCCGCTCATCAACGCGCATCAGGGAGTCATCTACCAGTTCGACGCGACGCATAGCGAACTCAAGCTGCTTGCCACCTATGCCGAGGATCCGGACATTCGCTACCCCGAGCGGCTCGAACTTGGCGCCAGCCTGATCGGGCAGTGTGCGCTCGAAAAGCAGCGTCGCGTTCTGACCGATATCCCGCAACCCTCAGCAAACATCGAAGCAGTGGTGTTCAGAGCGGTTCCCCGCAGCGTCATCGTGCATCCGATCACGTTCGAGGACCGGCTCAAGGCCGTCATCGCGCTCAGCTCATTGCATGACTTCGAGCCCGCGCAGCTGACGTTTCTGGAACAGCTCTCCGTCAGCATCGGCGTCGTTCTGAACAGTATCGAGGCGACGATGCAGACCGAAAGCCTGCTCATGCAGTCGCAGCAGCTTGCTGTGGAGCTTCAGGACCAGCAGAAGGCGATGCAGAAGACCAATGAGGAGTTGGCGCAAAAGGCGCAGCAGCTCGCGGAACGCAACGTCGAAGTCGAACGCAAGAATGAAGAAATCGATCAGGCCCGTCGCGCCGTTGAAGAAAAGGCCGCCGAGCTTGCACTGACGTCACGGTACAAGTCCGAATTTCTGGCCAACATGTCCCACGAGCTTCGGACGCCGCTCAACAGCATCCTCATTCTCGGTCAGCAGCTGAGCGACAATCCGGACCGCAATCTGACCGAAAAACAGGTGGAGTTTGCGAGGACGATACACGGGGCGGGAACGGATCTTCTCAACCTCATCAGCGATATTCTCGACCTCTCGAAGATTGAATCCGGTACAGTCTCGGTCGACGCGGAAGAAGTCGCGTTCGGCGGCCTCATCGAGGCCGTTGCGCGGCCGTTCCGCCACGAAGCGGAACGGCGCGGTCTTGAGTTCGAGGTCATGTTCGACGCCGATCTCGGCAAGACGATCTTCACCGACTCGAAGCGATTGCAGCAGGTGCTCAAAAACCTGCTTTCGAACGCCTTCAAATTCACGCGCGAGGGGCGCGTCCGGCTAACGGTCAAGCCCGCACCCTCGGGAAAATGGAATTCCGATCATCCGATTTTGTCGTCGGCGCAGACGATCGTCGCGTTTGAGGTGCAGGACTCAGGCATCGGGATTCCGGCCGACAAGCAAAAGCTCATTTTCGAGGCGTTCCAACAAGCTGACGCGAGCACAAGCCGCAAATACGGCGGCACCGGCCTCGGGTTGGCAATCAGCCGCGAATTGGCGCATCTCCTCGGCGGCGAAATCCAGCTCAAGAGCGAACCTGGCGTCGGCAGCACGTTCACGCTCTTTATACCGCTGCGTTATGCGTCACTAGCCAACGAGGTTCGCACAAAACCCGACGCGAACACGACGGCTTCCGTCGCCCTTCCCCACCCCGGTCTTCTCTCTTCGACGGTCGAGGACGACCGCGACGAGATCGCCGCGGGCGACCAAGTCCTGCTGATCGTGGAAGACGACCCGAATTTTGCCCGCATTCTTCTCGATGCGGCTCACGACACCGGATTCAAGGGCATCGTGTGCCAGCGCGGGGCCGACGCTATGGCGCTTGCGACAGACTACAATCCGACGGCAATCTCGCTCGACATTCACTTGCCGGATCTCCTCGGCTGGTCAGTGCTCAGTCAGCTGAAGCATAATCCGCTGACGCGGCATATTCCCGTGCAGGTCTTGACGCTGGACGATGACCGTCACCATGGGCTGGCGCGTGGCGCCTACTCCTTCCTGACGAAGCCGTTGCAAGCCGATCAGATCAAGTCTGCCTTGCTCAAGATCGGCGCCTTCTCCGCATCACCGACGAAAAGGCTTTTGATCGTGGAGGATGATCCTGCCGAGCGCCTCAGCATTTCCGTCCTCCTCAAAGACGACGATCTCGAAATTCTGACCGCTGCCGACGGTGCGTCCGCCATCGACATTCTCGGCCGGGAAACGATCGACTGCGTCGTGTTGGATTTGAAATTGCCGGACATGTCGGGGTTCGAAATTCTCGAACACATGAGCGGCCGGGACGAAATGCGCGATGTTCCGGTGATCGTGTTCACGGGGCGGGAATTGTCCAGCGACGAGAACCTGCAGATCCGGCAATATGCTCGCACCGTCGTCGTCAAGGGCGTGGAGTCGCCGGAACGGCTGCTCGACGAGACTGCGCTTTTCCTGCATCGCGTTGTCTCGGGACTTCCTGCGGAAAAGCAAGAGCTGCTGTCGCGTCTTCACGATACCGACGATTATCTGGTCGGACGAAAGGTCCTTCTTGTCGACGACGATGCGCGAAACATCTTTGCGTTGAGCAGCCTTCTCGAGCGTCGCGGCATGGAGGTCTTGACCGCGACGACGGGGCTTGAAGCAATCGAGACGCTGAGTTCAACAGACGTTTCGATCGTACTGATGGACATCATGATGCCGGAAATGGACGGCTATCAGACGATGCAGAAGATCCGGAGCAGCGAAAAACATCAGCGTCTTCCGATTATTGCGCTGACGGCGAAGGCCATGAAGGGCGATCGCGAGAAATGCCTCGAAGCCGGGGCTTCGGATTATCTTGCAAAACCCGTCGATACCGAGCAGCTTTTGTCGGCGCTCCGCATGTGGCTGCATCGGTGACGAGGGACCCATGACCGCCGAAATCGCTTCTATAGAACCCGTCAACATCCTGCTGGTCGATGATCAGCCCGGCAAGCTTTTGACATACGAAGCGATCCTCGATGGTCTTGATGCGACCCTCATCAAGGCGACGACGGCGGAAGACGCGCTGACGGCCCTCCTCAAGACCGATATTGCCGTCATTCTGATGGACGTCTGCATGCCCGATCTCGACGGCTTCGAGCTCGCGCAGATGATCCGGAATCACCCGCGACATGAAAAGACTGCCGTAATCTTCATCTCGGCGGTCCGGCTTGAGACGGACGACCTTCTGAAAGGATACAGGACGGGTGCCGTCGACTATGTCTCTGTTCCGGTGGTGCCCGAAATTCTCAAGGCTAAAGTTCAGATCTTCGTCGAGCTCTACAGGAAGACGCGGCAGCTCGATACGCTCAACGCTGAGCTCGAAGAGCGCGTCCGACAACGCGCGGAACAGCTCGAGGCCTCTCACGCCGCGCTGCAGGAAAGCGAGGAACGGCTGCGGCTTGCGAGCGAAGCCGCAAAACTCGCCACGTTCGAATTCGATCCGAATACCGAAATGGTGCGATGGTCGACAAACATCTCCGACGTCATTCATAGAAAGGTGCCGGAACGGCAGAGCATCGATGAGTTCATGGAGCTTGTGCACGACGACGACCGCGAGATGGTCCGAAATTACATCCGCACGGCGAACTATGCCGACTCGACGGCCGAGCTTGAATTCCGCGTGACAAGCGCGCGCGGCGTTTCCTGGATTCTTGCTCGCGGCCGGGCCTTCAATACGGAACAAGCGGAAATACCGCGTGTGCTCGGGACGCTCCTCGATATCACCGAACGCAAGTCCGCGGAAAGCCACCAGCAACTGCTGATGGCGGAACTCGATCACCGCGTGAAAAACATTTTGGCCAACGTCGCGGCGATTGCGCGGCTCTCGAGTTCGAATGCCGTTTCCGTCGCATCGTTCGCGTCCGCACTCGACGGGCGCATACACGCCATGTCGTCTGCGCACGATCTATTGAGGCAAAGCAGCTGGACAGGGGTCGATCTGCATGAACTCGTCGAGGGTGCTCTCGCACCTTTCCGGTCACGGAGCAACAATGACATCGTCGTCGACGGCGATCGGATCCGTCTGACGTCGAAGTTTGGGCAGTCCATGGCCCTCGTTCTGCACGAACTCGTAACCAATGCCGTCAAGCACGGCGCATTGTCGACGGCAGGGGGAAAGGTCAGCGTCAGCTGGTCTCGCGTCACGACGCCGGACGGCGAGAAGATCGCCTTCTCATGGCAGGAACGCGGCGGACCTCACTGCAGCAAACCTGCTCGTAACGGATTCGGACTTGCGGTTATTCGCAGTGCGGCCTCCGA
The DNA here is from genome assembly GCA_964470545.1 of uncultured Hyphomicrobium sp. GTDB lineage: Bacteria > Pseudomonadota > Alphaproteobacteria > Rhizobiales > Hyphomicrobiaceae > Hyphomicrobium_B. The sequence continues at coordinate 4,281 of CAYYDL010000550.1, forward strand.
GTGCGGCGGCGTCGCCGAGATGACGTTCGCGCCTGAAGGTTTCCAATTCGATTTCCAGGGCGATCTTCTATCGCGGGCCCAGATGGTCGGGACGCGTCACATCGCGATCGTGCCCCGGCCGCGAACTCCAGTTACTGCGGCGAACGCTCCGGCGTCTCACAATTGCCGTATCCTGCTAATCGAAGATGAAGCGCTGATCGCGATGCAGCTGAAGATTGATCTCGAAGCAGACGGCCATACCGTCGTCGGACCTTACGGACAGCTCGCCGACGGTTTGAAGGCTGCAACAGAGACCAATTTCGACGTGGCCTTGCTCGATATCAACCTCGGCGCGGACAATAGTGCTCCGATCGCCGAAATTCTCGATCGAAGGATGATCCCGTTTGCGTTCACCACCGGTTACAGCGATCTGGTTTTTCTCCCGCCACGTCTCAGGGAATATCCGCACCTGCCGAAGCCCTACAATCCAGCCGACGTCAGAAACCTGGTCAAGATGCTGGCCTTCAGCTTAGATGAGCAGCACTCCGCCGATGCTTCCAACCAAGTCGCATAGCGTCTGAATACAGAAGCGCTATGCTTTCAGAGCATCCTTGGTTTCATGTTTTGCGCATGGCATTTTGCACCGCACGCAACCTCGGCGCTTTTTGAGCGTTGCCTTCCGCAACCCCCGTTCGATCCGGAAAGCCGATGACGCCAGAATCTTATCGTTCTTCGCTCGACGTTGCCGCAATCGGCAATGGCCGCGTTGCTGCGCTTATCGAGCAAGGCGGACGCATCGTATGGTGGTGCTTCCCGCGTCTCGACGGTGATCCGGTCTTCTGCCGGCTGCTTGCTGGCGACGAAGAAAAGGGCTTCTGCGACGTCGTGCTTGCGGGCCAAGTGTCGGCGACATCCTATTACGTTCGCAACACCTGCATTCTAGAGACGATCCTCGTCTCCAAGAGCGGCGCGGCGGTGAAAATAACCGATTTTGCACCGCGGTTCTGGCACTACGATCGCTCCTTCCATCCAACCCAGCTCATCCGTCGGATCGAGCCTCTGAGGGGGCTACCCCGCATCTCGGTACGCGTACGGCCGACGCATAGCTACGGGCAGGTTGCCGCGAGCGCGACGCACGGATCGAACCATGTCCGGTATATCTGCGGCTCGACCGCCGTTCGCCTGACGACAGACCTTGCGGTTTCTTATGTCGTGCATGAGACGCCGTTTGCACTGAGGCATCCGACGACGCTCGTCATCGGACCCGACGAACCGATCGAAAGCTCGGTCGATTCGATGTCGCGAGAATTCCTCGAACGCACGCGCGATTTCTGGGTGGGATGGGTCCGCGGCCTTGCAGTCAGCTACGAATGGCAGCCGGAGATCATTCGCGCTGCTATCTCGCTGAAGCTCTGCACTTACGAAGAGACCGGCGCGATCACGGCGGCGTTGACGACTTCAATTCCTGAGGCACCGAATACGCCACGCACCTGGGACTACCGGTTCTGCTGGCTGCGCGATGCCTATTTCGTCATCCGCGCACTCAACCGGCTTGGCGCGACGCAGTCGATGGAGAATTATCTCGATTACATCACGACCATCGTCGCCGACGCCAAGAATCCGCTGAAGCCCGTCTACGGTATCGTTCATAATGACACTTCGGCGGAGCAGATTGCACCGAACCTGAAGGGTTTCCAAGGCATGGGGCCTGTGCGCCTCGGCAATCTCGCGTCCGACCAGTTGCAACATGACGCCTACGGAAGCGTCATCCTCGGCGCCACGCAGATGTTCATCGATCAGCGTCTGCCACGGATGGGCGATGCCAGCCTGTTTCGCGAACTCGAACTGCTCGGAGAGCAGGCTCAGAAGCTCTATCTCGAACCCGACGCAGGCATCTGGGAATACCGGGGCCGGCTGCGCATCCATACACACTCGGCGACAATGTGCTGGGTCGCTTGTGACAGACTCGCGCGCATTGGAAAGCTCTTGGGCCAATCGGAGCGGTCCGCGTACTGGGCAAATGCGGCCGAGCGAATCCGTGAAGAAATCCTCGCGCGTGCCTGGAGCGAAAAGCGCGGCTCGTTCACCGGCGCGTTCGACAATCACGAACTTGACGCCAGCGTTCTCTTGCTGGCGGACCTCGGGCTTCTGCCTCCGGACGATCCACGGTTCGTCAAAACCTGCAACACGATCGGCCGTGAGTTGATGCGCAATGGATTGATGATGCGCTACGCGGCCGAGGATGATTTCGGATTGCCTGAATCAGCATTTCTCGCCTGCCAATTCTGGTACATCGACGCGCTTGCATCGATCGGGCGCCCGGACGAGGCGCGGGAGCTTTTCAATGAGCTTCTGAACAAGCGCAATTCGTTCGGCATGCTCAGCGAGGATCTGCATCCGGCTACCGGAGAACTGTGGGGGAACCTTCCGCAGACCTATTCGATGGCAGGCCTCATCAACTCGGGCATGACGCTGTCGCGCAAATGGGAAGATGCGTGGACTGGCTCTGCTGCGGCCCGTCATGACATCAGGGAAGCGATGGATGGCCCCGGTGCGGCATCATCGAGTTTTCCGCTAGCGGAAACGGCTCGACGCTGACCGAACTTGCCGATCTCAACGGATCGACCGCGCGCGTCCGCGGGTGCGACGGGTGGTTGCCTGTTTTAGAACTGCAACGATACGGCACTGAACTCCGTCTTCCGTGAACGCTCTTTCCACCTGAGCGGTCGGAAAGCCACTGTCGATCAATGTCGTTCCAAGGCCCCGCCGCTCCGGCACCGTCACGGCCGGACCTCCGCGCTCGCTCCAGAGAAGTTCGAAACGGAAATCGTCATTATCGAGAGGAGCCAGTTTCCAGCTTACGCTCACCG
>CAYYDL010000551.1:0-5542 GCA_964470545.1 uncultured Hyphomicrobium sp.
GTGAGAGCTGGTCAAAACAGGGTCTCATGAGGGAGATCAGACCGCAGACATATCAATTCGTCTCGAGCCATTTCGCGGCATATCGCAAGAGTGATGGAGACCGGCCGCTTGTCCGCGGCTTCGTCCGCTTTCTCAGTCAGCATGCGAATCAGGTTCGCAAAGGAGGGATGACCGGGAAGGCAGCGTGACCTGCTCTTCCGCCTGGGGTACCTCATCGGAAAACTTTGATCCATATCGCAGATCCGGCCGCGCCTTGATGTCGGTCAATTTCGCATGGACCTGCGTCTCTAGATTCGCCCTTCTGACATGGGAGGCGACGATGACCGAAATTGTATTTTACTATTTGGCGATGTGCATCGGGGCGTTTTTGGTGTTTGCAATTACGCTCGCGTACAGCACTTGGAGCTGGGACCGGTTAAGGGCGGCGACGGATGTTGCGCGCGGGCAGGCCTCACATTCGAAATTCGAAGCCAAATCGGCCTGACACCAAGGATGCACTGAGCGCGGGCGGGAACCGGTTGTAAAGTGCAGGGGGAGGGCACGCAGGTCGCCCCCCCCTTTTTGTTCTTAGACAGTGGGCGTTCCTATGGGAGCGCGAACACTGTCAGAGAGCCACCGAGGTTCGAATATTGCGCGAGACCGGAGTAGCCGCCGACGGCTCCGAGACCGTCATTCGGGTTCGTCAGTCCAGCCGCCAAGCCGATGCCAGCCCAACCGCCGATGCCGGAAAGAACGCCGACATACTGCTTGCCACCATGCATGTAGGTGAAGGCGTTGCCGATGACGCCTGACGGCGTCTTGAACTTGAAGAGTTCCTTGCCGTCCTTCTGGTCGACGGCTTTGAAGGAGCCTTCAAGCGTGCCGTAGAAGGCGACGCCGCCGGCGGTCGTCAAAGCGCCGGACCAGACCGAGAACTGCTCGGGCTTGGACCAGACGATTTTGCCTTTGCCTGCATCCCAAGCGAGGAAATTCCCCATACGCTCCGGCTTGTCGGGTCCGGGGAACATGGACAGGGTGGCGCCGACATATGGCTGACCAGCCGTGTAGGAAACTTTGAACGGCTCGTAGTCCATGCAGACGTGGTTCGCGGGAACGTAGAAGAGTCCGGTCAGCTCCGAATACGAAGCGGGCTGTTCGTCTTTCGAGCCGAGGGCCGCCGGACAGATTCCCTTGGTGTTGAAGTCCGTACCGTGATCGAAGGTCGAGTATTTTTTCACGCGGATCGGACGGCCGTAGTTCGGGCTCGACTTGTCGAGATCGATGCCGCTCGCCCAGTTGACGATTGGGTCATACTTCTCCGCAACGAGAGGCTCGCCGGTGACGCGGTCGAGCGTGTATGCGAAGCCGTTTCGGTCGAAATGGACTTCAACTTTGCGCTTGCTGCCATTGACGTCGATGTCGGCGAGAATCGGCTCATTGATGCCGTCGTAGTCCCACTCATCGAACGGCGTCATCTGATAGGCCCACTTGGCGATGCCGGTGTCGACGTCACGCGCGAAGTGCGTCATCGACCATTTCTGGTCGATCGGCTTGCCGTCCTTGCCGGCGCGCTGAACCGGGTTCCAGGTCGAGGGATTGCCGGTTCCATAATAGATCAGGTTGAGGTCCGGATCGTAAGCCATGTAGCCCCACGTCGTGCCGCCGCCCGTTTTCCACTGATCGCCATTCCAGGTTTTGATGGAAGAGTCTTTACCGATGGGCTTGCCGAGCGACATCGTCTTTTCGGGATCGACGAGCATATCGGCATCCGGTCCTGTCGAATAGGCTCGCCAGACTCGCTTGCCGGTATTGATGTCGTATGCTGTGAGCGAGCCGCGCACGCCGTATTCGCCGCCGGAGATGCCGACGATGACCTTGTCCTTCGTAACGAGCGGAGCGCTCGTGCCGGTTTCGGCATTCTTGGGGTCGCCGTTGACGGCCTTCCAAAGCTCCTTGCCCGTCTTCGCGTCGAGAGCGACGAGCGTGGTATCTGCCTGATAGAGGAAGATCTTGCCTTCGGCGTATTGAATGCCACGGTTGACCGTATCGCAGCACATTACGGGGATGACCGACGGATCCTGCTTCGGAATGTACTTCCAAACGATCTTTTCTTCATCGGCGAGATTCAATGCGTAGACGACATTCGGGAAGGGCGTCGTCAGATACATGATGTCGCTAACGACGAGCGGGCTCCCTTCGTGACCACGAAGAACGCCTGTCGAGAATGTCCACGCCACCTTCAGCTTGCCGACATTGTCAGTCGTGATCTGGTCGAGCTTGGAATAACGATGACCCGAATAGTCACCGTTCTGCAAAGCCCAGTTGTTGGGGTCGCTCGACAGCTTGATGACGTCTTCGTTCGCCCAAGCCGCCGTGCTCAGCGAAGATGACAGTGCCAGCCCCGCTGCCAAAATTTTTCCACGCATTTCAGTTCTCCATTCACGACTCGTCAGGCTTTCGGCGGGTGCCGAAAGCCGCAAAAGCCGGCAGAAGCCGGCGTCCAATTTCCCTTTTTTATATTGTTATTGTCATATAACCGGGCAGCGGTGACGCGTTGGTCATCGCTGGCGGCCGTTCGGGATTTGAACGTCTTCTCAGGGTGTTGCGAAGTCTGTTTCGCAACTGCGCGCAATGAAATTCATTCTTCGCAATGCGTCAACCGAGATTGGAGTGCGCTCCATGCGACAATTGCAAATGGTGCTTCTGCAAATCACCGCGTTTTCCCGAAATCCCTATCGTTGAGCGAAATCATAGTCGTTGCGCCACATAACAGCGTTGCAAATATCGAAGAGAAATCGGAAGATTCGAGCTAGGCACGCGAGAGATTTGCTCACAACTTGGGCGTGATCAATGGAGGCGCGTGAACAATTGAGAGTCGCATTGATGAACTTTCATGCGGCCCAGAAAGCGGGACGCGCCTTGAGCCGCTCGTTACTCTTGCTGTAGGTGCCTGCGAAAGATGCGTCGGGCGTGACGCCAAGCTCGAACCCGAGATTGCGATGACGTCAATCGTGCAGGAAAGGGGCCGTGCCGGCGTAGGAATTTCGGGAGTTCTCCTCGATCTTGGCGGCATCATATACGTCGGTGACGCCCCGATCGAAGGCGCTATCGATGCTGTCAAACGCTTGCGCGACGCAGGTTTGCCGTTGCGGTTCATCACCAACACGACGCGCCGCTGCAAACGCCAAGTTCGAGAAGACCTGGCGCGAATGGGTGTTGACGTTTCGGACGAGGAACTTTTGACACCTGCGTTGCTGGCGCGCGCTTACCTCGAAAGGCATGGGCTTTCGCCATTCCTTCTCGTACATCCGGATCTGGAGGAGGACTTTACCGGCCTCGCTTCGAGTGGCGGAGAAGCTGTCATCGTCGGCGATGCGGGCGAAACCTTCACCTATGATCGCCTCAATCGGGCCTATCGAAGGCTGACCGGCGGGGCTGAATTTCTGGCGCTCGCCATGAACCGGAATTTCAAGGATGCCGACGGGGATTTGAGCCTGGATGCAGGTCCTTTTGTTGCGGCGCTCGAGTTTGCAACCAACAGGAAAGCCATACTCTTCGGAAAGCCGTCAGCGGAATTCTTCGGGACCGCTGTGCACGATCTTCGCCGCTCAGCGAGCACTGTGGTCATGATCGGTGACGATGCCGAAGCCGACGTCGGAGGCGCCATTGCCGCGGGCCTGAAGGGTATTCTCGTTCGAACCGGCAAGTATCGCGCGGGAGACGAAAACAAGTTGCATTCGCGTCCTGATTACCTCGCTGCGACGCTCGATGAAGCTGTCGGCTGGATATTGGCGAACCGCTGAGGCGGCTTCATCGCGCGCTCTTTGGAAGCTGTTGGGACCCGCGCTAAGAGCTCCGTCAACGCGCTCCATCTTTCAGAAGTTCGAACGATTGAACGTGCGCGCCTTCATTGATCAGCTCAAGGAGCCGCACGGGTTCGCAGGAGGAGTCCTTACATCTCCAGGAAACAGAAATCTCCGTGACATCTTCAGGCGCATTATGCCCCTTGAACTGCGCGTGATATCCTCGCCTTTCCAGAGTGGCCGCGAGAGCGGCGAAGGAGGTGGCCGGCATTGCTTTCAACACGACGTATGCCTGGTGCTCGCGCGGTATCATTTCGTCGACACTCTTTAGAAGAACGAGTGTGATCAACGTCAATGCCGTCGCAACGCAACCAAGCATCAGTTGTCCGCCGCCGAAACAAAGGCCGATGACGGTCATGATCCAAAGTGTTCCCGCGGTCGTGACGCCGGCAACCAGGTCGCCTCGGCGCAAAATCGCGCCTCCGCCGATAAATCCGACACCCGTGAGGATGCCCAGTGGAAGGCGCATAAGATCCAGAACGGAAAAGGATCCAGGTGTTTTGCCGTCGACAGGCAAAAGCAGATTGGCTTGGATCATCGCGACGGCGGCGGCAAGTCCGACGAGAATGGTTGTTCGCAAGCCGGCATTGTGGCCGCCGGCTTCTCGATCGAGACCGATGAGCGCGGCCGCGACCATTGTCAACGCGAGGCGAATGGCAATGTCAGTCCAGGTCGGCATGAGCGGCATCGTGATTGCCTTGTAACCATCAAATCGCTCTACGGAACACAAATGACGAATGTTAAGTTCCGCCTGACGGACAGGAGGCAAGCATGGGCTCGTATTTTTCAAGTTTGAAATAGAATTGACGCCGCTCAATTCCAAAGAGATCGTCGCCGCCGTATTGCGTTGGTCATCTTCGCCCGGCTTTGATAGATCCTTCCCATCCCTCGTTCTCTATCGGAGTGAGCCCTGAGAGGCGCGTGATGACGGAAATGGACGTCGGATTCCAGCTTAAAGGTCTCACGCAATCCGAAGCGGCTCATCGTCTGCGAAGGTATGGGCTGAACGAGTTGCCAACAGCTCAGCCTCAGCGCCTTTGGCGGAGGCTCGCGCGGCAGTTCATGAGTCCGCTCATTTACATTCTGCTGTTCGCTCTCGCTCTCGATCTCGTGCTGTGGATCCACGAAGGCGCTCAGTCGGTTCCTTATGAAGCCATCGCGATTGCCCTGATCCTGAGTTTGAATGCGGGACTCGGCGCCTACCAGGAAGGAAAGGCCGAGGAAGCACTGGCGCGTCTCAAGGCACTCGCGAAGCCCTCTGCCTGGGTCGTGCGCGACGGCGTTCTGTTGCAAATTCCTGCAAGCGGTCTCGTGCCCGGCGATCTTGCTCGCGTCGAAGCAGGGGACCGGGTTCCCGCCGATGGCGTCTTGGTAACAGGGCTTGGAGTCATGGTGGATGAATCCATCGTGACAGGCGAGTCGCTGCCGATTGAAAAAGACATCGACCATGACCTCTTGAGCGGTACGCTCATCGTTCGAAGCAGCGGATATTTACACGTCACGCGCACAGGTCCGCGAAGCACGATGGGACGCCTAGCCGTAATGATCGGCGGCATCGAAGTCGGCCAGACACCGCTCGAAAAAAGGCTGGGGGTGTTTGGCAATCAAGTTGCGATCGCGATTCTCGCGATTGGGATTGTTCTTATCCTAGGTGGTCTGCTGGTCGAGGGAATAAGCCACCTGGGGCAGATTGTTCTGTT
>CAYYDL010000552.1:0-6000 GCA_964470545.1 uncultured Hyphomicrobium sp.
GCCAAGCAACAGCAGCGCGGCCGACAGCGAACGACAGAAGAAGAGCATGGGGAAACTTGACATCTGCGACATGTGTGGCGGCGGTCAGCGCTCACGCATTGTCGGAAGGCCCTTCTGTTCGCGCATCATGTTGACGAAGCGCGTGAAGAGATAATGGCTGTCCTGCGGGCCCGGAGATGCCTCTGGGTGATGTTGCACCGAGAACACCGGCTTGCCTTCGAGCGCCAAACCGCAGTTCGACCCATCGAAGAGCGAGACGTGGGTTTCGACGACACCGCCTGGCAAGCTGTCGCGATCGACGGCGAAGCCGTGGTTCATCGACACGATCTCGACTTTGTTCGTCGTGAAGTCTTTCACCGGATGGTTGGCGCCGTGATGGCCCTGGTGCATCTTCTTCGTCATCGCACCGAGCGCAAGGCCGAGCATCTGATGGCCTAGGCAAATACCGAAGACCGGCTTGCCGCTGTCGACGAGCTTCTTGATCTCCGGGACCGCATATTCGCCCGTGGCGGCGGGATCGCCGGGACCGTTCGACAGGAAAACGCCGTCGGGATTGCGAGCAAGAATGTCTTCAGCTTTCTCCTTCGCAGGCACGACCGTTACCTTGCATCCGGCCGATGCGAGGCAGCGAAGAATGTTCCGCTTCAGGCCATAGTCGACGGCGACGACATGGAATTCGGGATTTTCATTGCGCGTGAAGCCCTTGTTCCAAACCCAGCGCTGCTCGTCCCACGAATAACTCTGGCCGCTCGTGACTTCGGGCACGAGATCGAGCCCCAAGAGCCCATGCCAGGACTTTGCTTCGGCCTTAAGTGCGTCGATATCGAACTTGCCGTCGGGGCTATGCGCGATGACGCCGTTCGGCATGCCGCGCTCGCGGATGCGGGCCGTCAAGGCGCGCGTGTCGACTCCCGCGATGGCGATGATGCCGCGCGTCTTGAGCCAAGCATCGAGATTCTCGACCGCCCGATAGTTCGACGGCGCCGTGATGTCGGCACGCAGGACGCATCCTCGCACGCCGGAACGCGAGGCGAGATTCGATGTCTCGGTATCTTCCGGATTGGCGCCCACATTGCCGATATGCGGGAACGTGAACGTAATGATCTGTCCAGCGTAGCTCGGGTCGGTCAGGATTTCCTGATAGCCGGTGATCGCGGTATTGAAACAAACCTCGCCGACGGCCGTCCCGGTCGCGCCGAGGCCGCGCCCGGCAATGGCCGTTCCGTCATCGAGCACAAGGCGCGCGGTCAGAGGCACTTCTGTCCAGGGTTCAGGTGCGTTCATCTGTCATCCGTTGGTGGAGTGGCAAGCGTCGGTCGCCAAGTCGCGGCGAACCTAGGGTAACGACCTTTCGACGTCAATTATCGCGACCTCTTGAATATTCGCGCCTCGCAAGGCTTGCCCGGGGATACGCCGAGCCCGTAAACCACGTCTGCGACCTCAAGGAGACCTACCCATGCGCGCGAAAATCAACGCGGACCTCAAAGCGGCAATGAAGGCCGGTGACAAGCAGCGAGTGGGAACACTCAGACTCATCAATGCGGCGATCCAATCCGCCGAGATCGAGGCGAAGAAGGATCTCGATGACGCGGCCATTCTTGCGGTCATGACCAAGATGGTGAAGCAGCGGCGGGATTCAATCGCTCAGTATACGAGCGGCGGGCGTCCGGAGCTTGCTGCGACCGAGCAGGCGGAAATCGATATCATCGAAGCGTACCTGCCGAAGCAGATGGACGAAGCTGCCGTTTCCGCAGCGGTCGCGGATGCGATCAAGGAAACGGGTGCGGTGTCACCGAAGGACATGGGCAAAGTCATGGGCGTGCTGAAAGCCAAATACGCGGGGCAGATGGACTTTCAGAAAGCGAGCGCAGCGGTGAAAGCCAAGCTCGGCTGACGTCCGGGGATCGCGTGCCGTGGTGCAATTACGCCCGCGCCGAAATGTGATCCTCGGTATAACGGCAAGGAATGACACTCCAAGCGAGAGCTGCCCAATACGAAGGCACTGTGGAAAGCGGGTACGGATTGAAACGACAAGATGTTGAAGGGCAAGGCTTCTCTGCGAATCACCTATTGATCAGTCCACTGCGGCCTTCCTGAACACGGCGCCCGCATGATATTTCGCTGATCCGAGGCATACTGCGCCCATGCGCTTCAGTCCGAACTTCCTGGATGAAATCCGCTCCCGGCTGTCCGTCAGCCAGGTGGTCGGGCGGAAGGTCTCACTGAAAAAGGCCGGTCGCGAATACCGCGGGCTTTCTCCATTCAAGGCCGAGAAGAGTCCGTCGTTCTTTGTCAACGACCAGAAGGGCTTCTACCACTGCTTCGCATCGGGTGAGCATGGCGACATCTTCACGTTTCTGATGAAGACGGAAGGTCTGGATTTCCCCGAAGCGGTGGAGCGCTTGGCTGCCGAGGCGGGCGTTTCGATGCCGAAGCAGCCTGAGCGCAATGTGGAGCAGGAAGACGAGCGCGAGCGGCTCTATCGCCTGCTGGAAGCGTCTGCGGCCTTCTTCGAACACAGCCTGCGGGGCGGTTTCGGCCTCGAAGCCCGTCGCTACCTCGAAGGGCGAGGCCTTGCGGCAGAGACCGTCGCGAGCTTCCGGCTCGGCTTCGCTCCGAACTCGCGAAATGCGCTCTCGTCGCATTTGAAGGCGAAAGGTTTCTCGGCAACGGACATGGCGACGGCCGGGATGCTGATTGCCGGCGAGGACATTCCCGAGGCCTACGATCGCTTTCGCAACCGGATCATGTTTCCGATCCTGGATCTCAAAGGACGGGTGATCGCATTCGGAGGGCGCGCCCTCGATAAGAACGCGCCTGCGAAGTACCTGAATTCCCCGGAAACGCCTCTCTTCCACAAGGGGCATATCCTTTTCAACGCTGCCCGCGCCCGTGCAGCGAGCCACGACAGGAATCGCGTCATCGTCGTCGAAGGCTACATGGACGTGGTGGCACTGTCGGAAGCGGGCTTTCCGGAAGCCGTTGCCCCCCTTGGAACGGCATTCACCGAAGACCAGTTGATGCTTCTGTGGCGCTTTGCACCGGAACCGGTCCTCTGCTTCGACGGCGACACCGCTGGGCAAAAGGCCGCCGACCGGGCGGTTGAGGTGGCGCTGCCGTGGGTCAAGCCCGGCTTCAGCGTGAGTTTCGCGTTCCTGCCGAATGGTCTCGATCCGGATGATCTTGTAAGGCAGCAGGGCGCGTCGGCCATGTCGGACATCCTCGCCAAGACCCGGCCCTTGATCGACGTCCTGTGGGAGCGGGAAGTGAAAGCGCAGGCGGCGGACACGCCGGAGCAGCGCGCCGCATTGGAGACGCGCCTCAGGGCACTCACGTCGACGATCCAGGACCCCACAGTTCGCGCTTATTACGGTCGCGAACTGCGCGACAGGTTGTATCAACTTGGAAGGGAGCGCTCGTCAGCGCGCTTCGCGTCCCTTTCTGGACGGCCGGACGCCGTCAAGGGCCAAGCGTCCTACGCCCGCCCAATGGCGCCTCCTGACTGGCGAGGCCGCGAGCGGACCCGGCTTACCGGCGGAGAACGCCGATATCCGTCGCGGGCTGGAGGCGCCTTAGCCCCGCCCCCCATCGCCGCGAGCCCGGAACTTGTTAGTCATTTTCAGAGCATATCGCCCCGCGAGGCATTAATCCTGAAAACCCTTCTTAACCATCCGTGGTTGATTGATGAGCATTGCGAAGCCATTGCGGAGATCGAGTTTACGGCCACGTCCCTTTCTGCGCTTCGGGATGAGGTCTTGGCTGTTCACGCGCGCCAGAATTCACTTGACAGCGTAACTTTACGTACCCAATTGAGCAAATCGGGGGTTGCAAAGGTGGTGGACCTCGTCGCGCAAACGATTACGCACGCCAGCGACCGTTTTGCCGAGCCAGATGCTTCCGCCACCGATGTCGAAGCCGCCTGGGACCATATTCTTGCACTGCATCAGCGACAGGCCGCCCTCGGCCGTGCGCTGAAGGCGGCTGAGGAGGCTTGGTATCGGGATTGCACAGAAGAGGCCGAGATTCGCCTTCTCGACATCAAACGCCAAATCGCCCGCGACTCGGCGATGGAGCAGATGGACGACGTGTTCGACCAACCCGACGAAGACGCATCAGAAGTTAAGCGTGCCGGATAGGCGCGTGTTTCGCATTGTGGTTTCCGCTGGCTGCGTCAGGCAGCAGTTCGGAACCTAAACGTCATTAATCCGGCTTCCGTGCGGGACCGGCGGAAACGACAAGGAACCAAAATGGCACGCGCCCAACAGGCAGTCCAGAAGACCGAAGACAAAGAGCAGGCCGCCGACGCCCCCGAGCGCGACAGCCCCCTCCTCGATCTCTCCGATCAGGCGGTCAAGCGCCTTCTCAAATCGGCAAAGGCGAAGGGCTACGTGACGCTCGACCAGTTGAACTCGGTGCTGCCGTCCGAGGAAGTGTCGTCCGATCAGATCGAAGACCTCTACGCTACCCTCTCTGACATGGGCATCACGGTCGTCGAGACCGAGGAAGGCGAAGAGAAGGAAGAAGGCGGCGAGGAGCTGGCGGACGAGGAAGAAGGCCGCGCCCTCATCGCGCAGAACAATTCCCTCGTTAAATCCGAGACCAAGTCGGAGCCGGCGGAGCGTACAGACGATCCCGTCCGCATGTACCTGCGCGAGATGGGGTCGGTCGAGCTTCTGTCGCGCGAAGGCGAAATCGCGATCGCGAAACGCATCGAGGCGGGACGCGAAGCGATGATCGCGGGCCTCTGCGAAAGCCCGCTCACCTTCCAGGCCATCATCATCTGGCGCGACGAACTCAACGACGGCAAGATTTTGCTTCGCGACATTATCGATCTCGAGGCAACCTACGAAGGGCCCGAGGCCAAAGAAGTCCCCGCGATGACGGGCGACGGCGAGGCGCCGGAAGCCGATTCCGAGACCCCGGCCGGTGAAAGCGAAGACGAAGACGAATTCGAGAATGCGATGTCGCTCGCCGCGATGGAAGCAGAGCTGAAGCCGAAGGTTCTCGAGACGTTCGACAAGATCGCAGGAACCTACAAGAAGCTCCGCAAGCAGCAGGACAAGAAGCTTGAGCAGCAGCTCGCAGGTGAACAGGGCTCGCGCCAGCAGCAGAAGGCTTACGAGAAGCTCCGCGACGAGATCATCGTCGACGTCAAATCGCTGTCGCTCAACAACAACCGCATCGAGAGCCTTGTCGAGCAGCTTTACGCGATCAACAAGCGCCTGATCGGTCTCGAAGGCCGCCTGATGCGTCTCGCCGACAGCTATGGCGTGCCGCGCCAACACTTCATCGATGAATACTACGGCAACGAGCTCGATCAGACGTGGCTTGATCGCGTTGCGAACAACGGCAAGAAGTGGACCCAGTTCGTCAAGTCCGAGCGCGCGCAGGTCGAGGAGATCCGGGCGGAAATTCACCAGCTCGCGACTGAAACCGGCCTCGAAATTCCGGAGTACCGGCGCATCGTCAAGGCGGTGCAGAAGGGCGAGCGCGAGGCCCGTCAGGCCAAGAAAGAAATGGTCGAAGCCAACCTTCGCCTCGTGATCTCGATCGCGAAGAAATATACGAACCGCGGCCTGCAGTTCCTCGATCTCATCCAGGAAGGCAACATCGGCCTGATGAAGGCGGTCGATAAGTTCGAATACCGCCGCGGCTATAAGTTCTCGACCTATGCGACGTGGTGGATCCGCCAGGCGATCACGCGCTCCATCGCCGACCAGGCGCGCACGATCCGTATTCCAGTGCACATGATCGAGACGATCAACAAGATCGTCCGCACGTCGCGCCAGATGCTGCATGAAATCGGCCGCGAGCCGACTCCGGAAGAGCTGGCTGAAAAGCTCGCGATGCCGCTCGAGAAGGTGCGGAAGGTTCTTAAGATCGCGAAGGATGCGATCTCCCTCGTAACGCCGATCGGCGACGAAGAAGATTCGCACCTCGGCGATTTCATCGAAGACCTCAAAGGCGTTCTGCCGATTGAAGCAGCGATCCAGTCGAATC
>CAYYDL010000553.1:0-1506 GCA_964470545.1 uncultured Hyphomicrobium sp.
AGCGGCCAATGAGGACGGGCCGGTTTGCGCCAGCCAGATCCGCGAGCATTGAAAGCGCTTTGTCGTCGCAGAAGGGCGAGATGACGCCGAGCCGGACGCAGGATTCCGGACGCCACGGTTTCCCACCCAGGCCGTTCACCGCGAACGATACACTCTCAAAGGGATCTGGCAGGATCCAATCGGTGCGCCGCATGTCGTCGGCAAATTCTTCGGCGAGCGCGCGGGCGCCGTCAGGAAGGCCTGCCGTGGCCAAATCGGGAAGGCGGCGAATAAAATCGACCAGCGGCCGATTGAGGGCTTGCGGGCGCTTGGCGACGACGCCGTCGAGCGTCAGGGCGATGTCCCATGAGCGATCGCGTGTCAGATTACGCGACAAAACCAGAAGGCGCAGACGGACGGGTTCATCGGGGCGCATCGGCTTGAAGCGCAGCGCCCACATCTTGGGATGAAACGCACCGTCGTTGGGCGCCGCAACCTCCACGATGATCCGTTCGAGCAGAGAGCAGAGTCGGGAATGCGGGCGCGTATGCGCTTGGATGTGCCCAGCATCGGTAAAGACGAGCAGGCGGCCGGCAATCCGCTCGGCGCCTTCGAGCAATGCCAACGGATGGGTCAGGATGTCATCGCGATTTTCCGCGGCGAACAGCGCCAGGCTGACCGGCACGGCGAGCGCTGTCTCGAAGTCGAGCGAGAAGGTCGTTGCGATCGCGGCGTCGAAGACGTAGCCGGCCGGCGGCTGGAGATTGGCGCCGTAGAGCGTTCGCTCTTCGGGATCGAGGCTGCGCCTATTCAGCATGGGCCAGATCTCGGAGATGCGACTTCGCCTGGCTCCAACGAAAGCCGAGGCGGGCGACGCCCGACGCCCCGGCCCAACGATCGCGCACGGCGTGGTTGGTGAAGCGTGATTGGCTGGTTTTGAGGCGCCGCTCGCGCTCTTCCACCAGTTGGCGCGCGGCGGGCGCCGAAGCGATCTGCTTTGCGCCATCGGCGACAAGCTCAAGCCATTGCGTGACGAAGCGCTTGGCTGCGGGCCGGATGCTGTGGGCGGGATGCTCTACAGCCTTCCAAAAATCATCGAGTGACCAGCCGTTCAGGGCCTGCCGGTCGAGCTCGGCCGCCCAGGCCGCCATTCGCTCGCGATAGTCCGCGGCCCAATCGTCCCGCCCGCGCAACTCGCTGAGGGCGAGATTGTAGAGGAGCGTGGCGCCGTGCATCACGCCGGAGAAGATTTCGCCGTGGCGGATAAGCTGGCGCGCGGGCGCCGGGAATGCTGTGAGATGCGGGTGCGTCCAGATGTAATCACATTCCGCATCGATGCCATCGCGCGCTAAAAAGGTCAGGAGCGTCGCCGGCTGGCTGGCGATCAGGCGATCGATGATGAACTGCGCCTCGTCGGTCGTCAGCCCAAAGGCGGCCTGGTCGAGCAGGTTCTTGGGCGCTGCCGGCAAGCTCTGAATCCAGATGGCCCGCACAGCGGAACTGGCGGCAGCATCTTCGTCGTCCGAT
>CAYYDL010000554.1:0-9762 GCA_964470545.1 uncultured Hyphomicrobium sp.
TGGTCTACCAACATCCCAACGTCTGCGACACGATCCTGAGAACCATCGGCGCAGAACTGCTTGCGCTCAACAAGGCAGGCGTCCTATCGGATTGGCGCTATTCGTCGGCTGCGATCCGAATGAATGGAATTGCGAGTGTCCAGGCGGCCTGCGAGCGCATCAAGGCGACCCCACTGCCGTTTGCATATACGCTCCTCATCCACCGCACAGTCTACCTCTTTTGCCTTCTGCTGCCATTTGCGCTGGCACCTCAGCTTGGTTGGGGCACCCCGGTCATTGTGGCGTTCATCAGCTATACGTTCTTCGGGCTCGACGCCATCGGAGATGATCTTGCGGAGCCGTTCGCGCCTGCGGACAACAGCCTGCCGATCAAGGCGCTTGTGCGGATTCTTGAGAGAGAGATTTTGGACTTCCTCGGCGTGAAACCGCTGCCCGATGAACTGCAGCCCGCCGGCTATGTGCTGTCTTGACCGCGAGCTCTTGTGAAGAAGCTATTTGAACAGTGACGTCAGCGAGAAGCTCGAAGCGACAATAACCGGCGGGTTCTCCGCGACCTGCGGATATGGCTCATCGATGTAGGCATTTACGCCGGTTGCCCGACCGCTCTTGATAAGGGAGGCGACATATGCCCAACCCTTTGGCTCCAGACCGAGGCACGCTTCCGACATTTCGCCCTTGAGGCGCTCGTGAATGGCGATGTTGCCTCGTGCCAGGATGGCGGCCGTCTGCCGAGGCGTGAATTTGTCTTTGTCCCAAAGCTTCGTCAGATAGATACCGGCAACATTCCGCTTGGTTTTCGGTCCCCACGTGATGCGTTCGCCTGATCCAAACGTATACTGCCCCGGAGGCAGCGGCCCGACAGCGCGTGTCGCCAAGCAGTCGGGGTCAGGATTATTCCGGCAGATGTCCCGGCCGGAAATGGCCCAGGCGATCGTCTGCCCGCTGATTTTCGGGTCGTCCGAGATGACGAAAAGACGGCCGGTACGAATGGTGTAGCCGAGGCGGAAATGTTCGGCGCCCACGGGGACTTCGCGAACCACGTCCTCGAACGGATTGCAGATCTCCCCTCCCGTCAGCTTCCTCGGATATCCGTTGAGCTGGATGGTCACGTAGTCGACACCCGGCGCGCAGTCCCATTGAGGCAGGCTCCTTTTGCCGGCAAGGCTGATGACGGGTCCGAGGCTTTTTGCAGGTTGTTTCGGAAGGGCGGCGATCGTCGGCTTTTCGACAGCGGGAGGAGGCGCAACGGCTGCTGGTATCGTATTCCGAGGAAGGTGCCGGATCTGCTCGCACTTGGCGGAGAGTTTCGGCGGGTGAATCTGCTTCACGGCAAGCCGCCGCGCAGCCGCACTGCTGGCACCCGCTTTGATGTAGGCCACGATCAGCGCCTGCTGAATTTCGATCTGTTCCTGGGAGAGCTCGAAAATGCAGTCTTCATAGATCTGGTCGCCCACTTCGCTGAAAAAATCAGCAATCTGACCAGCGGCTGCTGCAGCGGCCGGAGAGGGAGGACCGCTGGCCGGTGCTTGCTGAGCCACACCATCGTGGGCGGCGAAGAGCGGAAGACACGCAGCAAGTATGAAATACGCTGCGCCTCGCGCGCAGCTCCCGGCGCGCCGCGTTCGCCGCCGATCAATTTGAGGATCCCGTGCCATGCCGCTTACCTAAATCAAGAGTCGGGGCAACAGCGAGGCTAACGCCGAATTTTGCACGCATTCGCTCGCGGGTTGTGGTTCTGTCGAGACTTCCGCCAAGGTCCGGTCGGTAGCGGAATGACTAAGCTGACGCGCTGACTCCGTGGCGATTTCGATTTAGCGTTCAATATTGAGATCGAGGGGCAGTTGATCAGCAGTGTGAACGTGGACAACACCGAACCTCACGCGTTTGCGGCAGCCAGCGGCTCTTCAGTCGAACCTTATCTCGCACGAATACGCATCTTTCCCGTGAAATCCCTGGACGCCATAGAGGTGCGCCAAGCGCGCGTCCTGAAGAGTGGCGCACTCGAATATGATCGCAAGTGGGCGCTCTTTGACCACACTGGCGGGTATATCAACGGCAAGCGCTATAAAACCATCCATCGTCTGAGATCTGCCATGATCCCTGCAGCCGGGAAGCTCTCGCTAAAAATTGGCTCGGAGCCGAGGGAGGCGACCTTCGAGATCGGTCGGCAGCGCGAAGAACTTGAGCAGTGGCTCGCGGGCTACTTCGGAACCCCAGTCGACGTTCGGGAAGATATCGAGCAGGGATTTCCGGACGACCCGGATTCGCCCGGCCCCACGGTCATCAGCGTGGCGAGCCTTCGCGAGGTCGGCGGATGGTTCGGCCTGCCCGTAGAGGAAGTCCGAGAACGCTTTCGCGCGAACATCGAAATAGATGGTGTGGCGGCCTTTTGGGAGGATCGTCTCTTCGGCGCCCCGGGAACAGTCGTACCCTTTCGAATTGGCAATGTGAGGTTTGACGGTGTCAATCCCTGCCAGCGCTGCGCTGTCCCGCCGCGCGATTCCCGCACCGGACGCGAGGACGAGATATTTGTGCGCCGATTCAGGGAATTACGGAAGCGCACGTTGCCCGAGTGGGCGCTCGCCAGCCGCTTCAGTCACTTCTACCGATTGGCGGTCAACACGCGATTGAACAGCCTCGGTCACGATGGGGTAATCCGCGTCGGTGACAAGATCGAGATCCTCATGCCGGAGCAGTCACGGATGTAGCGAGCCACAGATACACGAGCCCGCCGGGAGCCACCGGTTTCTAATTCGCGCCTTGAAGAAGTTTTTCACCGCCATCCGCGACGGCCCCAATAGGCGTGATGGCCCCAATAGCCATATCTCCCCCAATATCGGTGCCCATACCAAGGGCGCGGGCCGTAAGGATACCATCCGGCATAATAGGGATAAGGCCGATAATAGCGCGGGCCCCAATATGTTACGACAGGACCATCATAATAATCATAGTCGCGTCGGACGACAGGCGGCCCCTCAACGACAGCGCCACGCTCGCTGTACCCTTCATCGTAGCCGCCAAGATCGGCGGCCTGTGCGGAAAATGGCGTAAGACCGGCAACGGCAATGGTCGAAAGCGCGAAAATGAGAGGTTTCATGAAGATCGCTCCCTGAGGCATTGTGAGGAGCTAACACCTTCACCCGTGAATGGTTGCTGAACGCCGCTCGATCATTCTACATTTCCAGGTAAAGCCTATAATACTCATAAAATGGGCATGCCGATAATTGCATTTCGCTCAATAGACATTGGGAATAAAAGGCCGATATGCAGATGTCGGCACTTATCTGGGCGGCCGGGTAGTTGAAGATATAAAGGCTATAGCCTGCGAGCGACGCAAAAGCGGGCGCGTCAACAGCGGAAGAGCCGAGACACGTAATTGAAGCCGAGCATTGCTGGTGGGTGCGAGGCGGTCGCGTCTCGCTCGGCGGAGGGGTGATGCAACTCATCTGCCACGCTGCGCGAACGTGCTATGACGTGGGGCAAGCTCCTTATCTCGGAGAGCACGCGCGCGATGTGACAGAATGCCGTCCATCGAAGCCACAGCAGCAACAGTTTAGCCCAAAGATGTGGGCCCTGTGTGTCTCTTCGGACCAAGAGGGAGTTGCGCCGCAACACACGGTAGGTTAACACCGGAAGTCGATAAAAAGCGCTCGAAATCTCGTGAGCTAGCGGACGCACCGCGATGATGGACCTGACTTCGCAATACCTGCCGATCGCAATTTTTCTCGGTGTGGCGCTTCTGATCGGAAGCGCCCTGATGATCGCGCCTTTCCTCGTTGCCGTCCGAAATCCGGATCCCGAGAAGGTCTCCGCCTACGAATGCGGATTCAATGCCTTCGACGACGCGCGCATGAAGTTCGATGTGAGGTTCTACCTCGTGTCGATCCTCTTCATCATCTTCGATCTTGAGATCGCTTTTCTCTTCCCGTGGGCCGTGGCCTTTAAGGACATCGGCGCCTTTGGCTTCTGGTCCATGATGGCATTCCTCGGCGTGTTGACGGTCGGCTTCATCTACGAGTGGAAGAAGGGCGCGCTGGAATGGGAATGATCGTCAAAGGCGATGGGCCGACGGGTCTTATCTTTGACCGCGTCTTCGATCGTGCGCGGGAAGGGGGATCGGCAACCGTCGCGCGCGCCGCCGATCCGTTTTTTACCGACGTCTCGAATGAATTGGCGGACAAGGGTTTTCTCGTTACTACCGTCGACGATCTGATCAATTGGGCCCGCACCGGCTCACTCATGTGGATGACGTTCGGTCTCGCCTGTTGCGCCGTCGAGATGATGCAGGTGTCGATGCCGCGTTACGATGTCGAACGGTTCGGCTTTGCGCCGCGCGCTTCGCCCCGCCAGTCCGATGTGATGATCGTCGCGGGCACTCTGACGAACAAGATGGCGCCGGCGCTTCGCAAAGTTTACGACCAGATGCCGGAACCGCGCTACGTCATCTCAATGGGCAGCTGTGCCAACGGCGGTGGCTACTATCACTATTCCTACGCCGTCGTCCGCGGCTGCGACCGCATTGTTCCAGTCGACGTCTACGTGCCCGGCTGCCCGCCGACCGCAGAGGCGCTTCTTTACGGAATTCTCTTGCTGCAGCGGAAGATCCGCCGTACCGGCACGATCGAACGCTAGGCAGTATGAAAATCGAAGGCCGGTGCTGCCGGTCGTTTCGGAGGCCGCCACTCCATGACGGAATTGACCGCATTGCAGGATGCCGCGAGCAGGGTTGCAAGCGACGCCCTCGAGCGCGCGGCGATCGCTTATGAGGAACTGACGATTACGGTCTCGCGCGATCGAATCGTGGATGTCCTGGCCAAGCTCCGTGACGATCCGCAATGTCTCTTCGAAGTCTTGATCGATATTTGCGGTGTCGATTATCCCGAGCGCGCGGAAAGGTTCGATGTCGTCTATCACCTCCTTTCACCGCGCCTCAATCAGCGCTTACGGGTGAAAATCTCGACGGACGAAACCACGCCAGTGCCGAGCGTCAATGACGTATTCCCGGCTGCGAACTGGTATGAGCGCGAAGCCTACGACCTTTATGGGATCCGTTTCACGGGGCACCCAGACCTTCGCCGGATCCTGACCGACTACGGATTCCAGGGCTATCCTTTGAGAAAGGATTTCCCGCTGACCGGATACGTCGAGGTGCGCTACGACGACGAAAGGAAGCGCGTCGTCTACGAACCCGTAAAACTCACGCAGGAATTCCGCGATTTCGATTTCGAGAGTCCGTGGGAGGGGCCGAGCCACGTTCTTCCGGGTGACGAGAAAGCCAATCCGAAATCCTAAATGCCGCGCAATCGCGGCTCCAGAGTAAATATCCTTGGTTTGATCTTGTCGAATTGTCTGTCAGCAACGTTCCTTGCCACGTGCGAGCGGGGGACGGAACTTGAGTTTTTGGGCGTTCGGCGCGACGTTCGCCTTTCGTCTGGGACCACAGTCCGCCGGACGGCCGGAGGCGCGGAATGGCAGTAACGTACAGGGCCAAAGCGGCAATGCAACTCGAGCTCAGCGTCGCCATAGCGGCTGCATTTATGGTGGCAGCATTCATCATCGATTGGCCGAGAGCGCTCGCAGGGTTGGCGCTTGGCGCAATCTGCAGATTCTTGCCGTATGGGACTGTCGTTGTCCCGCTGGGCGTCGTCTTGGTCTCGGCCGTCGCGGAATTTGTTTATCCGTGGTTTGGCAGGACGGCTGAGCCGCATTTCTGGAGCTTTTTCGTCGGAATTTTCGCGGTCGCTGGCACTGCGTCCAGTCTCTACATCACGATCCGCAACTTGAAAGACCGGCTGTGAGGCGGGGGTGATGAAAGATACGCTCCGCGTCGGTGCCAGGACCCAGTTCTCTTACCGCGTACCCGCGACGAAGACGGTTCCGTACTTGTATCCTGAAGCCCACGAATTTCAGCTCATGCCGACCGTGTTCGCAACGGGCTTCATGGTCGGCCTGATGGAGTGGACCTGCTTGCACATCATCGCCCCTCACCTTGACGAAGGGGAAGGCTCACTCGGCGTCCATATCAACGTATCGCACGTCGCTGCCACAGTGCCGGGACAAACGGTGACCGTCGATGCCGAGTGTACGAAAGTTGCTGGCCGCCGGCTGCATTTTCATGTCAAAGCCCACGACGGCATTGATTTAATCGGGGAAGGCGAGCATCAGCGTATGGTCGTCAATTGGGAAAAGTTCGAACAGCGAGTGAACGAGAAGGCGAAAATCGCCCGCCTCGCACCGATTACACGCGGGACCGTTTGATCATGGCCGAAACCGAGATCCGCAACTTCAACATAAACTTCGGACCGCAGCATCCGGCGGCGCATGGCGTGCTCCGCCTTGTGCTTGAGCTCGATGGCGAAGTCGTTGAGCGCGTCGATCCGCACATCGGCCTTCTCCATCGCGGAACCGAGAAACTCATCGAACACAAGACCTACCTGCAGGCGATCGGCTACTTCGATCGCCTTGATTACGTCGCGCCGATGAATCAGGAGCACGCGTTCTGCCTGGCGGCCGAAAAGCTTCTGGCGCTTGAGGTTCCGCGCCGCGCCCAGCTCATTCGCGTCCTTTACTCCGAGATCGGCCGTCTGTTGTCGCATCTCCTGAACGTCACCACGCAGGCGATGGACGTCGGCGCCTTGACGCCGCCACTCTGGGGCTTCGAGGAGCGCGAGAAGCTCATGGTCTTCTACGAACGCGCTTCCGGTTCTCGCATGCACGCGAAATATTTCCGCATTGGTGGCGTGCACCAGGATCTTCCCGAAAAGCTGATCGACGACATCTACGCCTTTTGCGATCCTTTCCTGAAGGTCTTGGACGACATTGAGGGACTCTTGACGGAAAACCGCATCTTCAAGCAGCGGAACGTCGACATTGGCGTCGTCTCGCTTGATGAAGCCTTCGCGTGGGGGTTTTCGGGCGTGATGGTCCGTGGTTCCGGCGCCGCCTGGGACCTGCGCAAAGCGCAGCCCTACGAATGCTACGCCGACCTCGATTTTGATATCCCGATCGGGAAGAACGGCGACTGCTATGATCGCTACCTCGTCCGCATGCAGGAAATGCGGGAAGCGACGAAGATCATGAAGCAGTGCTGCGAGTTGCTGAAGTCTGCCGGCGGGCAGGGCCCGCACGTCGCGGAGAATAAGAAAGTCGTGCCGCCCAAGCGTTCCGAGATGAAGCGGTCGATGGAAGCGTTGATCCATCATTTCAAGCTTTATACCGAGGGGGTTCACGTCCCGCCCGGCGAAGTCTACACCGCAGTCGAAGCCCCGAAGGGCGAGTTCGGCGTGTATCTCGTGGCCGACGGATCAAACAAGCCCTCTCGCTGTAAGATCCGCGCGCCGGGCTTCCCGCATCTGGCCGCGATGGATTTCATCAATCGAGGTCACATGCTGGCCGACGTCTCCGCTATTCTCGGCTCCCTCGACATCGTTTTTGGCGAAATCGACCGGTAGCGCCGAAGCGCGGGCCCCAGCCCAACCGCTCCCCTCAAAAAAACTTATCCCCGCATCCTGGGCATCCGGTAAGATGCAGTCGTGGTGAGTTTGAGCATGTGTCAAAGGATCGAGCGATGCTTCCCGGTACAGCCCCGATGGTCGACAATCTGTTCCTGCTGGCCGTTGCCGCACTCGGTTGGGGCTTGAGCCTTGCGACCTACCGGCTGTTTGCGCGATCGCGTAATTGGCCGATGGGCGCCTTGCAGGCGGATCTTCCATTCATTCCGGTGCTCATCGGACTCGCCGGCCTCTTCGCCGGGCTGCTCTTTGCGACGGCGCGCGGTGCTGATGACGGCGGCTGGGTCATCATTGCGCTGGGGCTTCTTTTCGGGGCGCTCTGGACGGGCATTCTGCGTGTAGGCTCTCAGGTCTCGCTCTTTCTCGCGCCCATTGCAGCGTTTCTCTTGCTGCTCGGCTGGCTCGCTGTGCCCCTCGGATTTTCTGAACGCAGATGGGCGACGGAACGTCCGACTGAGACGCTGCAACGGCGTGGAATTCTCCCCTCCGAATCCACGCCGACGAATCCTCCCGCTGCACCTTAGTCGGGGGCGCTTATCGTCGCACCTGAACGCTGACTGCTATCAAGACTTGCCGGGTGCAAGAGATCGGCAAATGCTTGCTTTGCGCTCACATTCCTCGTACTGGACCGCGTCAGTGACTGAGGGGTAATGTCGCTATCTGAATCGACGCGGAGCATAACGGTCGAAGTCGTCTTGTTGACGTCGCGCCGTTATAATCTGGCGCCATGGAATTGGCGTTCGAGGGAGCCGTGAATGGCCGTTCGCAGACTGAATCCTGAGCAACCTGCACAGTTTGCTTTCACGGCTGAAAATCTCGCCTGGGCGAAAGAGACGATCGCAAAATATCCCGAAGGGAAACAGGCGTCTGCCGTCATACCCTTGCTCTGGCGTGCTCAGGAACAGGCGGGGGGTTGGCTGCCGGAACCCGCGATCCGATACGTTTGCGACATGCTCGGCATGGCCAACATCCGCGGTCTCGAGATTGCGACGTTCTACACGATGTTCCAACTGTCGCCGATTGGCAGCAAAGCCCATGTCCAGGTTTGCGGCACGACCCCCTGCATGCTGCGTGGATCGCGCGAACTCATTGCGGTTTGCAAGAAACGGATCAATGAACACGCGCACGAGACCAACGCTGACGGCACGCTGTCCTGGGAGGAGGTTGAGTGCATCGGCGTCTGCGCGAACGCTCCCGTCGTGCAGGTCGGCAAAGACACGTTCGAAGATCTGACACCCGAGCAACTGGATAAGATCCTCGACGGGTTTCTGGCAGGCCGCCAGCCAAAGCCCGGTTCCCAGATCGGCCGCATTGCGTCTTCTCCAGTGACCGGGCCGACGTCGCTGAGCGATCCGACGCTTTATGACGGCTCGACCATCGGGGCCTGGAAGAAGCGCTTCGAAGAAACCACAGGCGGCTTGGGCGACAAGGCTGCTGAAACGACACCGCCCTCTGCACTCGCTTCTCCCGCCCATAAAGAGGAAGTCGCGACCGGCACATCGCCGTCTTCTCCCGGGAAAACACCGGCCCCGCATCCGGCCGCGCTGACGGCCATGGCGAATGCTGGTCTCGTCAAAGAACTTGAAGCACGCAGTGGCGGCAAGCCGCTCTCCGCTGGCGAACTGGACAAGATCAAGTCGGACATGATTCGCGACAAGGCGATCGCCGCAATTGGCGCCGCATCACAGCCCGAATTGCTGAAGGCTCCGCGCGGCGGTACCGCGGACGATCTGTCCCTCATCCGAGGCATCACCGACAAGACCGCCGGAAGGCTTCAGGAAATAGGCATCTTCCACTTTGATCAGATCGCCAAATGGACGCCTGACAACGTCGTCTGGTTCGAGAGTCAGCTCGACGGATTTAAAGGCCGCGTGGCGCGTGACAAATGGATCGAGCAGGCGCAGAAGCTTGCTTCGGGTTGGCGACCGGAAAGCAAAGCTGGCGAAAGGCCGAAGGGGTAGCGCGCATGTTGCATGATCGCGACCGGATATTCCGCAACATCTACGGCTTCCACGACGTGAGCCTCAAGGGCGCGAAGTCGCGCGGCGTATGGGACGGCACGAAGTACTTCATCGACAAGGGGCACGATTACATCATCGACGAGGTGAAGAAGTCGGGCCTGCGCGGTCGCGGCGGCGCCGGTTTCCCGACAGGCCTCAAGTGGTCGTTCATGCCGAAGTCCGACGCGCGGCCGAGCTACCTCGTCATCAACGCCGACGAATCGGAACCGGGCTCCTGCAAAGATCGCGAA
>CAYYDL010000555.1:0-5417 GCA_964470545.1 uncultured Hyphomicrobium sp.
GAGAGGGCAAGAACCGAATGGTTCGACACCGCGTCCGCCGTCCGCATCACACCGTAGACGACCCACGGCTGACGCCCAATCTCCGTCGTCAGCCATCCTGCCAGGATGGCGAGCAGACCGGTCGGCCCCATCAGCAACGCAGCGCGCAGAAAGAGCGGCGAAGAGAAAAGATCCTGCTTCCACCGCAGCCAGAGGCTCCAAACCCCAAGGGCGAGCATCAGGAGACCGAGACCCACCATCACGCGGAAGGTCCAGAACACGATCGTGGAGTTTGGACGATCTCCTGGCGGAAATTCCTTGAGGCCAGGGATATGCCCATTGAGGCTGTGTGTGAGGATCAGACTGCCAAGGTAGGGGACCTCGACAGCATAGCGTGTCGTTTCGGCGGCCATGTCGGGCCATCCGAACAGAATGAGCGGAACGCTTTCGCCCGGAGTATTCTGCCAGTGGCCTTCGATGGCCGCGATCTTAGCCGGCTGGTGCTCGAGCGTATTGAGGCCGTGCTGGTCGCCTGCGAGAATCTGGATGGGGGCGAGAACAGCGATCAGCCACATGGCCATCGAAAACATCGTGCGGATGGCGGGCGTCGACCGGCCCCGCAGAAGGTGCCAAGCTGCCGATGCGCCGACGAACAGACCTACGGCAAGCTGAGACGCGATGACCATATGGGCCAGGCGATAAGGGAATGACGGATTGAGAATGACCGCGAGCCAGTCAACGGGGACGACGCGACCGTCGATCACCTGGAATCCGGCAGGCGTTTGCATCCAACTGTTTGAGGCCAGAATCCAATTGGCGGAGACGAGCGTTCCAAGCGACACCATGATCGTCGCAAAGAAGTGGAGGCCCGGCCCGACTTTATTCCAGCCGAACAGCATCACGCCAAGAAATCCGGCTTCCAGAAAAAATGCCGTCAGCACTTCGTATGTGAGAAGCGGGCCGGTGACGCCCCCGGCGAAGGCCGTGAAATTGCTCCAGTTGGTGCCGAACTGATACGCCATCACCACGCCGGAGACGACACCCATTCCGAAATTGATCGCGAAGGCCTTCGACCAGAAGTGATAGAGATCGCGATAGACGGTCTTCTTGGTCGCAAGCCAGAGTCCTTCAAGCACGACAAGGTAGGTGCCGAGCCCAATCGTGATCGCGGGAAAGATGATGTGAAATGAGACGGTGAACCCGAATTGGATTCGAGCAAGTTCCAAGGCGCTCAATGCGGATACGGTCGTGATCATTCCTGCGCCTCCGCATATCGACGCGATCCGATCGTCGGTCTCGAACCAACTTCGAAGGGAGCGCGCAACCCACGTTGAGCCAATGATCGCTGGATGGAAAGCTTGAACGCGACATGGGCTTAATGTTTTGCAACGCCCTGCAGGTCGACCACTGCCGGAAAGACAAGTATGTCGACCGCGTTCGATCGAGAGACAGCAGACCGCCACACCGTTCTCTACTAGGCCAACATGGAGGTGCTGCGAAGAGGGCAAGACGCCCAAGCGGCTGGCTCGGCGCAATTTGCCGTGCTTAGTTGAAATAAGTTGTGCTTACCGAAAAGCCCAACGCTTTTATCGCCGTCTGACGCCACCGCCGATGTTCGGGCTTACGAACCTGCCGTTGTTTCCGTAGGTGACGGAAGGATTGTTCAGATCGCGCAACGGTGCCGGATAGGTGCTGGTCGGCGCTCCAATGTTGCCCGAATTGCCGTTACTCGCCCCACTGCTTGGAGGCGTCCTGATGATCGATTCATTGCCGCCGGAAGACTGTGGGCTGCCGTTCGCCGATTGTGCGTAGCTCGGCGCTGCGCTGAGAAGTATCGCAGCGGCCGCCAGAACTGCTTTCTGCATTGGGGTGCTCCTTCTTCCGTCCCTGCCGCCGCGAGACAAATCACTCAATTGCAGCTTTGTACTTAGGATGAGGACGACAGGCTGCAAGGCAGTGCCGACAGCAGGGCTCACCGCGTGCTCAGCCAAGGCAGGCTCGGCCGAGCACTCAGCGGACGAGGAATATTGTCCAGGTGGCAAGTGCAACCAAAACGGCGCAGAGAATCGTCAGCATGACCGGATTGTGTGCCGGAGGTCTCTGGCCATCGTCGGAGGGATCGGTGCGTTTCGTCATCGATGACATTCGATTGGAAGGGATTTGAAGCCAGTATGAAAAAAACTTTATCGACTTTCTCGGCGGGTTGTCGGGGTGGTCGGTTCAGGCAGTTGACGTTTCGTAAATGAACATCGAGGGAGCCTCCGTCAGACGACAACCCCTTTGGCTGTCATTTGTATAACGCATGAACGTGACTGATCCGTTTGAACTTTCGTCGTCGTCGCAGTATTTTAGTACCAGGCGGGACGCTTACCGAGGGCGAAGGAGCTTTTGATAAGATGCGGCGTCATCGAAAATCGGAGCTTGTGTATCTTCTTTTCCCGATCGTCGGACTGGGAATTCCCGCAACGACGGCCGTCGCATTCGCTGATTCCGTTCCAGAAAGCATCCGGATTCAGCAGCAGGCGGAAAAGGCTTATGAAGCCGCGCCCGTCGTTCCGATCGAGCGCGGGAATGCGCATCATCGGGATCTGCAGAAGGACGAGGAAGGCGGAGATGAGTTGCTCTTGCCGATGCAACGCACTGTCCCTCCGCCGCCAAAGGACAAGGGCAGCACACGGCAGTGATCGAGTCTCCGTCCTGCGAAATTAAAATTCCAGATATCCGCTGAACGGGTTTTTAAGCCGCTCGGGGTTTAGCTCTGCGGTCTCGGCTGTCGGGAAAGCCCATGTCGCCTTTGCACCATCATCGACGTGTTCTCATCGAGGTGCGCCCCTCATGGGCGGAGCGTCTGAGACTTTGGATCAACAAGCTCGCCCATCCCCGTCACAGCTGGTTCTCGGTTCGGTTGCCGATCAGGGCGAAGGCGCGGCCCCCAAGTTCTCCAACGAGCGACCTGTGATGCGCCGCTTGATCTGATTGAAGGGAACCCACGGCGTTCTTTCGTGCGAAAGGCCCGAGCCTGCGCCCATCTTCCGATCTGCAACGACCTGGGGAACAATGGGAAAAGGCGCGTGGGCCATCGGACTGCGGCATTGGCACCATTGGACAATTTGCCCAATGCCCTCCTCGTGTCTCCCGGGACAGAAGCTAAGTTCGAGGCTCGCGAAAGATTTTGTCCGCGGAGCCGGGGCATGGTTCAAGGAGCAAGAGCGGCCGATGAGTGGAGCCTCAGCCACGTTCGAACATGATGCGAGACTTGGGGATGCACGGCACGGCGATGTCAGCCCCGGCGAGATCGCCATCGGCGTGATCATCGGGCGGACGTCGGAGTTCTTCGACTTTTTCGTCTATGCCATCGCTTCGGTCATCGTTTTTCCGAAGCTCATTTTCCCGCATCTCGATGCGCTGACAGGCACGCTCTATTCGTTCGCGATCTTCGCGCTCGCCTTCGTCGCTCGTCCGCTCGGAACAGTCATTTTCATGGCTCTCGACCGGCATTACGGACGTGGCGTGAAGCTGACGATCACGCTTTTTCTGCTCGGCACCTGCACGGTGGCGATCGCCTTCCTTCCGGGCTACGACCAGATCGGATGGGTTGCCGCGTTGCTGCTCGCGGTTTTTCGCATCGGGCAAGGACTTGCGCTCGGCGGGGAATGGGACGGACTTCCCTCACTTCTGGCCATGAACGCGCCGGAGCATCGCCGCGGCTGGTATGCGATGATCCCGCAGCTTGGCGCACCTCTCGGACTGATGGTGGCTGCGGCGCTCTTTGCCTATTTCGCCTCCAACCTCTCGTCGGAAGATTTCCTCGATTGGGGCTGGCGCTATCCGTTCTTCGTCGCATTCGCGATCAATGTCGTCGCGCTGTTTGCCCGCCTGCGCATGGTGGCAACGCCGGAATACATCGAGCATTTCGAGCAGCAGGAACTCGAACCGATGCCGGTCGGCGAGACGCTCGAAAAGGAAGGTTTCCACGTGGTGATCGGCGCATTTGCGCCGCTTGCGAGCTTCGCCTTGTTCCACATGGTGACGGTGTTTCCGCTGTCGTGGGTGTTTCTCTTCACGGACCAGAGCCCGGCGCGCTTTCTGATCATCGAGATCGTGGGCGCGGTCGTTGGACTTGTGACGATCGTGTTGTCGGGATACGTCGCTGATCGCGTCGGACGCAGAAATCTGCTCTCGGCCACGGCTGCCGCTATCGCGGCGTTCAGCGGCTTCGCACCTCAACTTCTCAATGGCGGTGACGTCGGCGAGATCATCTTCATGGTTTCCGGTTTCATCCTGCTCGGCCTGTCGTTCGGACAAGCGTCCGGTGCGGTCGCGTCGAACTTCGCGAAGATTTATCGCTATACCGGCTCGGCCTTGACGACGGACCTTGCGTGGCTCGTCGGTGCCGGCTTTGCGCCGTTCGTCGCCCTTTGGCTGTCGAGCCATTTTGGATTGATGGCGGCGGGCGGATATCTCCTGTCGGGCGCCGTCTGTACATTGCTCGCGCTCGCGATGAGCCGGCAGCTTGAATCGGGTGATCGCGAATAAGGCGGAGCGCAACGCAGCTTCATTTGCAAAACGCCCGGTTTTACCGGGCGTTTTCTCTTGCGCGAAGGAACGGGCGCGTGCGGTTATCACACGTCAGGCGGTTCGCGGCGGACCTCCGCGCCCCTTGAATAGAAGTGCGATTGCGAGGCCCGCGACGAAGCCTCCGACGTGAGCCATGTAGGCGACGCCGCCGGTTTCGGCTGTTTCGTTCGTTTGTGCGATCGAGCCGGCACCGCTGAAGAGCTGGAGCACGAACCAGAAGCCGATGACGATTAAGGCCGGCATCGACGTGATCATGCGGCCGACAAGCACGTCGACGCGCGCTTGTGGAAAAAGAAGAATATAAGCGCCGAGGACGCCCGCGATTGCTCCCGAGGCGCCGAGGTTCGGGATGCTCGAGCTTTCGTTCAAAGCGTATTGTGCAAACGTCGCGGCGATGCCGGCGACGAGATAGAAGATCAGAAATTTGGCGTGGCCGAAGCTCTCTTCGACGTTGTCGCCGAAGATATAGAGATAAAGCATATTGCCGAAGAGGTGCAGCCAGCCGCCGTGCATGAACATGGCGGTAAAGATCGTCGGCCACTCGGCGGCCGGATTTTCAGCGAAGCGGCTCGGGACGAAAGCCCATTGCTGGACGAGCGCGTCGCCTCCGTTGAGCTCGACAAGAAAGACGAGAATGTTGACGACGATCAAACCTGTCGTGACGATCGGCGAGATACGGAGCTGAGAGTCGTCGTCGCCAATTGGAAACATCGCGCCCACTCCCCCTTCTTGAAACGGGGTCGGCCGGAGATCGCCGAGACCGTCAAGCTAACTTCAGTTTCCGCGCCGACATCAGGTAATTCACGTCGGTATCCGGGTTCCGCGACCAGACGTCCTGCAGCGGATTATAGGTGATGCCC
>CAYYDL010000556.1:0-5464 GCA_964470545.1 uncultured Hyphomicrobium sp.
CGGCGGCAAGCGCCGCAGCTGCCTCCCAGCACAGGAGCACGAGAGGATAATTGAATGGCAGCACGATGACGATCGTGCCGAGCGGTTCTTTCACGCTGAAATGAAATTGCCCTGGAACGGTCGCGCCCGCCAAGCGCCCCGTCTCATGGCGGGCAAGCTCCGCATAATAATCGATTGCAGTGGCGCACCAGGACACCTCGTCGACGGATTCCTTGAACGGCTTTCCTTCCTCGCGTGTCAAGCACTCGGCGTATGGCCGCTTGTCCAGACGAAGGCGTGCCGCGATCTCATGCAGAATGACCGCGCGGCTCCGAGCGTCCATTGCAGTCCAGACTTTGCGCGCGGCCGTGGCACCGTCGAGGGCTTGATCGATTTCGTCGTCAGGACAATCTGCAATCGAGCCGAGCGTTTCCTCGGTCGCCGGATCAATGACGTCGAAATGCTCGGTCGCACGGCTGACGACAAATTCTCCGCCGACATAGATTTTGTTCGACAGGTCCGCAAAATCTTTCACAGCCGCCATCCGCGTGCCTCCTCGATGAAAGTGCCACGTTAAAACTATCGAACATAATGACATAAAAAATTGAACAGGCAAGCGGCGCTGGCGTATCTTGTCAGTCGCGTCGCGGGTCTGTTCAAACGTGGTGACGGTGCGCTCACGGATTCTGAGCCTCACGACGCGGGACGAAGACTGAATTGCAGAAACGGATGACGATGGCTGAAGCAAAAAAGATAAAACGCGAAATTACAGCAAGAACGCGATCTCAAACCGAAGCGAGCGAACTGGCGGTCGGGTCGCGCCTTAAAGCGGTGCGGGAAGCTGCGGGCCTTTCGCAGCGTGAACTCGCAAAGCGGGCTGGCGTCACGAACGCGACGGTTTCGATGATCGAGCAGGAGACGCATGCTCCCTCTTTGGCGTCGCTGCACCGGCTTCTCACATCGATACCGATCTCGCTCGCCGATTTCTTCGCGCTGCCGGTCTCGCAGAAGAATGCGCTTTTCTACGATGAAGCCGATCTCGCGGTCGTTTCGAGGGGGGCCGCGGATCTGCGGGTGCTCGGCAGCGAACGTCGCGAGAAGAAACTGCAAATGTTTCTTGAGCGTTACAAGCCCGGTGCGGGCACGGGCGACGATCCGATCATCTTTGACGGCGAAACCGCCGTGATCGTCGTCGAGGGGACGATAGAGGTGGAAGCGAACGGCGGCGTCCGCCGTTTGACGAAAGGTGGCGGCTATCAGCTTTTCGGGCGGGTGCCCTACCGCTTGCGAAATGTAGGCAAGACGGTGGCCGTTATCGCATGCGCTTGTACGCCGCCGATCATCTGATGTCGCGATGTCCGGCTGGGCGTTCGTTTTGTCAATACGTCGGGGGTGTTATGGCCCATACGACGACCGTCTCGATATCGCCGGGATTGCGATAGCGATGAGGCATCGTTGACGGAAAGCTGAAGCTATCTCCTGTTTGAAGCATGAAGCACTGTTCGCCAATCCAAAGCTCAAATGAGCCGGCGAGAACAACACCGGCTTCTTCCCCTTGATGCGAATAGGCCGTCTCCACTTCGGTGGATCCAGGCGGAAAACGCGCCATGACCAATTCGAGCTGGCCGCGCAGATTGGGTGAGAGCAGTTCGTCGGTGACGCCGGAAGAAAAACGTAACGTCCGCCTGTTGTCGGCGCGAACGATGAAGTCCCGCTCGGTCGGATCGCAACCCTCGGCATTGTGCAGAAACCAGCCGATCGTGACGCCGAGCGCCTTGGCGATATCCCTGAGCGTCTTGATGCTCGGCGATGCGATGCCACGTTCAATTTCACTTAAATGACCGACGGAAACCGAGGCCGCGAGAGACAACTCCTTGATTGTCAGCCGTTTCGCCTTGCGTAAATCGCGGATTTCCGCGCCCACTTGAGTTGGCGTCGAATCTTCGTCCGCGACGGCGGTCGCCATGCCCTCTTTGGATATCGCCACTCCGTCCTATCCTTTTATCTCTGCTGTGCTTAAATTTTCATCTTGTCAGGCGAAATTTGCAAGTCATAATTTCAATATGGCGAATTTAGCGAACGATCAGCAATACAGCCGTGATATATGCGCCGATATTTCGTCGGCAAGAGAGTGGATCGGCAGTCTCGGCGGTCGTCCCGTCCGGACGCACAGCTTCGCATCGTCGTCGGTATTGGCGGTCGGCCATTTTCGTTTCGAAGGATTGGCGGAAGAGGTCGCGGCTCCCGAACTTCCTTTTCATTATATTTCGGTGACGCTTTCTGGGCCATTGCGGATCGAAGCTCGTCTCGGAGGCGAAAAGATCAGGGCACGTGTTCTGCCCGGCCAGTCCATGATCATAGCTGCGGGACGTAGCAATGTCTGGCGTTGGGATCAGCCGACGGAAGAAGCTCACGTCTTTTTGCGCGCTGATTTTCTGAAGAGCGTTGCCGACTTCGTCGGGATCGGATGTGCCGAGATCTCGGACCGCATTGCGTTCAGCGATACAAGCTTGCGCCATACGATACTGGCACTCGCCGATGAAATGACGCGTTTTGGCAACATTTCGACGGTTTTCTTCGATATGGCGGCCGAGCTGCTTGCGCGCCGCGTGCTGTTCCGCCATTGCCAACGCGATCTCAAGCGTCTTGCGGGAAGTTCCGGCGTGCTGACGGCCAGGCAGTTGCGGCGCGTGCTGACACTGGTTCATGATCGTCTCGAGGATGACATCACGCTCGATGATCTCGCCGGAGCGGCGGGATTGAGCCGCTTTCATTTCGTACGCGCTTTCAAAGCGGCGGTTGGAAAGCCGCCGCATCGTTGGCTCGTCGGCCTGCGCATCGAGCGCGCGAAGGAACTGCTCATCGGCAGCGACACGCCCATCATCGACGTCGCGGCGCGCGTGGGGTTCGATAGTCAAAGTCATTTCGGCCAAGTTTTTCTTGATCAAGTCGGTATGTGTCCCCGCGAATGGCGGCGCAACGCTTTGTCCTGACTGTAAATTGAGCAATTTTCCGAGAGACTGCCCGTCTCGCAGCCTTCATCATTTCCCCGCAGGTGCGCGCTGGACGCACTTTCGGGAGCTTATTCATGACGACGATGTGGGGCGATGCGCCCTATTACGGATTGGACTCGGAATTCGATCCGGACTGGTTTCTGACGGACGAACAAAAAGATCTTCGCCGTGAATTGATCGCGGTCTGTCATGATGTCTTGCGACCGAATGCAATCGAGTCCGACAAGACGAATGCTTATCCGCGCGCCAATCTTGAGGCGCTCGCCAAGCTTCGGTTGCTCGCTGCGGTCGCGCCGAAGGAATTCGGAGCGCGCGGGGAAAATCACGTCGGCATCATGATGATTGCCGAAACGATCGCACGATACGGCTGCCCGTCGACAGCGCTCATCTACATGATGCACATGGTGGCCGTCGCCGGGCTTGTCTATCGCGCGAAAGGCAACCCTGAGATCGAGAAACTTCTCTCCCGCATCGACAGTGAATGTCTGGTCGGTACGGCCTCCTACACGGATCCTGAAACCGGGGGACACTTCTGGTATCCGAAGATGTCTGGCGCGGAGCGCCTCGCAAACGGGTGGCACGTCCATAAGAAATCAGCGTGGACGACGTCGTCGGGTTACGCGGACTGGTACATCTCGCAAACGACGAGTCCGGATTTTGACGGCAATTACGGGAACCTTTCTGTTTTCCTCTTTTACAAAGACGAAGTGAAGGGTTCCGCCGGAAAGTGGGACGCACTGGGCATGCATGGCAATCAGTCAGGCCCGGTGGAGATCGACACAGTCATTCCACTCGATCGCATCGTCGGCTGGCCCGGCGACGGTGCCATGTCGAACGACGAAGCCATCGATCCGCTGGCGATGCTGATTTATGCAGGCGCCTATAACGGTGTAGGTCTCGCGTGCATCGATGTCGCCAAGCGCCACGTAACGCGCAAGGCGCACGTCCAATATGGCCGCCGCGTCGCGGACTATCCGACGATCCAGGACGTTTTCGGCCGTGCGGTCATGGATGGGCAGGCTTCGCGGCTTTATGCCTATTCGCTCGCCAAGGCACTTGATGACGCCACCGGCGGAGGTCGCTGGGACATCTATTACGAAAATCCGAAAGTCATGCCGCGTGCGAAGTTCTCGCATTGGTGCTTCCAGGCCAAGTTCCTTTCGACGCGCTTTTCATTCGAAGTCTCCGATAAAATGCTGCAGGCGTGCGGCGGTCGCGGTTACATGCGGGATGTCGAGTTGGAACGGCTTCTTCGCGATTCCAAAGCCGGCTGGGTCATGGGGCCGTCGAACGAAATCACGGCGCAGCTCATCGGCAAATGGGCGCTTTTAGGGGCTGGCGCGATCGACTGGTGGAATCAGAAAGTCGACGAACCTGTGCTGATGACCGAGCTTGCGAAACTCGATGACGCAGGAAAGCGCCGCATCATCCAAAAGCTCAACTCCGAGCTCGAGACGAGGACGGCCGCTGAATGACGGGCGTGAACGACTGGACCACTCCCGAGGATCCCGTGGACCTTCGGCAAGCACTGAGTTGCTTTGCGACTGGGATTACCATCGTCACGGGCATTACCGAGGACGGTGTTCGCTTCGGCCTCACAGCATCTTCGTTTCAATCCGTGAGCCTCACGCCTCCGCTCATTCTCTACAACATTCGAAAGGGGGCCGCGAGCGCTGCGCTCGTGAAAAGCAGCGGAACTTTTTGCGTTAACGTGCTTCGTCACGAGCACGTCGAACTCGCGAAGCGCTTTGCGGGGCCTGTTGCGGATCGGTTCCATGGTATCGATTGGAATTATGGCTGCTTGGGCTGCCCGGCGCTGCCGGATGCGATTGCGAGCTTCGAATGCCGCTTGTGGGCAACTTACGATGGCGGCGATCATGAGATTGTCGTCGGAGAGGTCGCTGCGCTCAGAAGGGCTCGGGAGGGCAATCCGCTGGTGTATTATCGCGGCGAGTTCCATCCAATCATACCTATGACTTCACGCTAATCCGAAGAGGTCTCTTGCCATGACGCTCATTACTCCGGTCAAATCGCAATACACCCTCTTCGACCCGCCGGCCCTCGGTCAGCTCGGGATGATTCCGGAACTCGTGGTGCCGCCGCCGACCGATGATCGCATTTGGGTATTGCTTGAGCCCAACGTCTGGTTTCGTCCGCTGTTTTTCGATATGAGCGCCGGCGCCCACGGCGAAGTTTTGAGAGTGAAGAAAGGCGGCGTGCTCTCGCGTCATCGGCATCCATCACCCGTGCACGGCTATGTGCTCAAGGGAAGCTGGCGTTATCTGGAACATACGTGGCGGGCGACGGAGGGTTCCTATGTGCTGGAGCCGCCTGGCGAAACGCACACGCTTACCTGCGATGCGGGCGACGAAATGCAGACGGTCTTCTTCATCCAGGGACCGACGCTCTACATCGACGAAAGCGATAACGTCACTCTCGTCGAGGACAACTTCCAGCTCATCGAGGCGTGC
>CAYYDL010000557.1:0-8545 GCA_964470545.1 uncultured Hyphomicrobium sp.
ATATTGACGAGGAGCGAACTCCCTGCGTCATTTGTGCCGCAGGGAGCAACGTTCCGATCGCTGGGTCCCACGGAGGCGCCGAGAGGGCATTGCCTCGATCTCGCAGAGAT
Organism: uncultured Hyphomicrobium sp.; assembly: GCA_964470545.1. Taxonomy (GTDB): domain Bacteria; phylum Pseudomonadota; class Alphaproteobacteria; order Rhizobiales; family Hyphomicrobiaceae; genus Hyphomicrobium_B. Next base: position 111 of record CAYYDL010000557.1, read on the forward strand.
CGAGGCGCTTGATTTCTCAATTCGACATCTCGCGAAGCGATCAAGGGAGGAAAAGAATGCAAAGAAATTTTTCGGATCCGCGTATCGCCAGCAAGTTTGCCGGTGATCGCCTTTGGTCGCTCGCCGCGATCGTCGTGCTTTGGCTGCTTTATGCGTTCGTCTTCTACGAGGTGAAAGACTACGCGGGCTCGTCGGAAGTCATTTGGGCTCTCATGATCTCCGGCGGCCTTGTCATTCTCTTCAACACTGCGGCGATCCTCGCGATGCTCTTCCATTTGAGCGAGGAGCGCGACGAGATCTACGGTCTCGATCTGCACTATCTCGATCTCAAACAATAATCGGCAAAAACAATACATAGGTGGAAACGTGGCCAATTCTCATTACGAGCCGCCGAAGCAATCGACATTCGGCCAGCTCGTCGACAGCGTATTTTTGTTGATCCTCGTCTTCGCGGCACTCTTCGCGCCGCTTTATCTGAAGCTTGCCGGCGGCGGAAAGGTCGATCTCGCTATCGCCGACAAAACGACCTGGGCAGGTCTTGGCCAGAGCGCTGTGCAACAGGCTCAATGGGAAAAGCTCGGGTTCACGCCGGACACCGCGGCATCGATCATCACGTCGCGATTTGACTACAGCTTCAACGTCACCGAGCTGGTCATCACCGCAGTCGTGATCGTCGGATATTTCGCTCTACTATTCCTGTTCTCACGGACCGAATACCGCGACGTGATCGCAGAACGCTTTGGAAGGAAGTGAGGGCAGCAATGAATAGTTTCCAGCTCTTGGAATACGCCGCTTGGGCTTTGTCGGCCATCCTTGGCCTTTGGATGCTTTTCGACATGATCAAGACCAATAGATCGTACAATGAGGATCTTCTGACCTCTTCGAAGGAAGGCGAGATCGATGAAACGCTCGTGATCGATCCTTCGCATCAGGGAGGCCATCTATGACACAAACAACAGCCGTTCACGGCGAGAAAATCTCGCTGCTCCGCGTGCTCGGCCCCGGGCATGTCTGGGCGCTCGGCGTCGGCATCGTTTTGGTCGGCGAATACATGGGTTGGAACTTTGCCGTCGGCAAGGGCGGCATGATTGCGGCACTGATCGCGTGCTGGGTCGCCGGCCTGCTCTACACCTGCGTTGCGATGATCGATTCCGAAGTGACATCGACCGTCGCCGCAGCGGGCGGGCAATACGCGCAGGCGAAGCACATAGTCGGCCCGCTCATGGCTTTCAATGTCGGTCTCTATCTCGTGTTCGCCTACACGATGCTCGAGGCCGCCAATGCGATTACGCTAGGCTATCTCGTCCAGACGGTCGGGACGATGGCGGGCTTTGCCGACGTGCATGACAAGCCATTCATCGTGCTGACGATCATGTTCCTGGCTTGGCTCAATTATCGCGGTGTTTACGCTACACTGACCGTCAACTTGGTACTGACGGCTATCGCATTCATCGCGATCCTCATCCTGTTCGCGGCCGTCAAGCCCTGGTCGAATGAGTTGCTCGATCACAAGGATATGCTGAATGGACTTCCGTATGGGTGGCTCGGCGTCATTGCTTCGCTTCACTTCGGTCTTTGGTATTACCTCGGTATAGAAGGGACGTGCCAGGCGGCGGAAGAAGTACGATCTCCAGCGCGTTCGCTGCCACTCGGCACGATGACCGGTATCATGACGCTTCTGATCGCGGCGACCATGACCTGGTACGTCTGCTCCGGTCTGATGCCGTGGGAATATCTCGGGCAGGCGGTCACGCCTTTGTTCGACGCCGCGCGGTTGACGAACTCGATGCCTTTGATGGTTCTGTTGTTCGTCGGCACGGTGTTTTCGACGCTGGCGTCGGCCAACGGCTGCATCAACGATGCGTCGCGCGCCTGGTTCTCGATGGGTCGCGACCGCTACCTCCCGACGTGGTTCGGGGCCGTGCATCCGAAAAACCGAACACCCTATCGGTCGATCGTGTTCCTCGTTCCCGTGGCACTGGTCTTTGCGTACTTCGCGCCGCTCGATCAGGTGATCACGTTCTCCATCCTGTCGGGTTTGCTCGGCTACACCTACATGTCGTTCAACGTCATCCTTTTCCGCAAGAAGTGGCCGCTTGGGACGATCAAGAGGGGATATATCCATCCCTTCCATCCGCTGCCGGCGATCGTGCTTCTCGTCCTTTGCTCTACAACATATTTCGCGGTGTTTCTCGGATACGGTACGCAGCTCGTCGCGATGTTGATCTTCTTCGTCGTCGCGTCGCTCTGGTTCCACTTCCACCGCTATCAATATGTGCGTCGTGGCGATCAGGTCACGATGCAGTGGCCGCGGCCGCAGGGGTATTGAGATCACGGCGGGAATGGCAGCTCCGGCCGCCATTCCCGATTTAATTTGGGGATATTAGAATGTCTCTTTCGCTCGCGTTCGCCGGTACTGGAATTTTATCTACAGGCGTCGTCGCGCTGCGCGGCCACCGGAAGGCCATTGCCGCAAGGCGAAACCTGCTCGATCGTTGCGCGCATCTGTTGTCGGAAGCGTCGCTCACGCACGGCGGCGATGGCTTTCCGATCCTCGAAGGTTTTCGCGATGGGCGCTTCGTTCGGATCGAGCTTATTCCCGATTCGATGACGATTCGGCGGCTGCCGCAGTTATGGCTGAAGTTGACGCGTCTCGAGGCGCGCCCCCACTGCGCGGAGTTTTCACTTCTCGTGCGGCCGAGCGGGACGGAATTCTATTCGCTCACATCCGAACATGCATTGGCGCTTGAGCCGCCCGCCGGCATCGCGGCAGAAGCGATTGCCAAGGGCGATCGATCATCATCGCAGCGTGCGATCGAACGGTCTTCGGCAATTCTTCGGAACATCTTTGTCGACATCCGTGCGAAGGAAGTCGCTGTGACGAGAAAAGGACTTCGTCTGATCTGGCAGGCTGCGGAAGGACATCGCGGCGAGCATCTGCTGTTTCGACAATGCCGATTTGAAAATGCCGAAATCGCGCCGGCCGACCTGGAAAATCTGTTTGGCAAACTGGACGATCTCGGTTCATCCATCGATCAAGTGCAAGAGGCACGTGCCGCATGACTTCCGCAATCAGCCGTCAGCCAATCAATCCGCATCTGGCATTGGTCATTGCCATTCTGCTTCCGGGGGCCGGCCATGTCGCGGTCGGTGAACCAGAGCGGGGACTCCGTTTTGCGTTCTTTACGTTGCTATTTGCAATCGTGACCTGGCACTTTTCGACGCCCGCGCAATCGTTCATCGGGCGCTCGGCGGGAGGGTTATTCGTATGGGCGCTCTCGATTCCCGATGCCTACAAGATCGCTCGTCTCCGATACGAGATGTGGAAGAAGGCAGGAACGGGCTAAGTTCCTCCTGCGCGCGGATCTCTTGTGCTGGAGCATTCGTGTCGGTCGGCTTTCCGTCGGCCGCGATAACGATCCTCAAGAGTTTGCGATGTGGGAATCGCAAACTTGGAACGGTCAGGAGCCAGCGTTCCGATTCTACGTCGTGGTTCTTGCCGTTCTCTTATTCGTCAACCAGCCCGATCACGACTAGTTGCTGCGCGACGACAGTCCATCATCCATTTACTTACGGCCGTCATCCGGATGCCGTTCGAGAAAGTCAGTCATCAGACGTGCGATTTCGTCGACCTTTTCATCGAGGGCGAAATGGCCGGCGTCGAGGAGATGCAATTCTGCGTCCGGAAGGTCGCGCTTGAACGCTTCGGCCCCCGCTGAAATGAATGATGGATCGTACCGGCCCCAGACGATCAGTGTCGGCGGCTGGTGTTGCCTCAGCCAAGTCTGCCAACTTGGGTACGAGGCGACGTTGGTTCGGTAATCATAAAGTAGCTCTGCCTGGATTTCGCGCTCGCCCGGTCGCGACAGGATGGCGTACTCGTCTGTCCACATATCAGGATTGTAGCGTTCGGGATTGGGACTGCCAGCTAGGTGGCGTTGCCTGGCGGCCTCCAAAGAGATGAATGCTTCAACCTGTTCCGGATGCGCCATCGGGTCTTTCCAATATTCTGCGATCCCGGCCCATTTCTTTCCCAGGCCATCCTCGTATGCATTGGCATTTTGAATGACGAGCGCGCCGACGCGCTCCGGATGCGTCATCATCATGCGAAATCCGACGGGACCGCCATAGTCTTGGAGGTAGAGATCGTACCGGTTGATCTTCAGGTGTTCGAGCAAGCTGTTCATCGTCTCAGCGAGATGGTCGAACGTGTAGGTGTATTTCGATGGCGGCGGTGCATCGCTTTGACCGAAGCCTGGATAATCCGGCGCGATGACGTGAAAATGGACCGCGAGCAGCGGGATGAGCGTGTCGAACATTCTCGATGATGAAGGATATCCGTGGAGGAGGACGACAGTGCGGGCATTTCTCGGGCCCGCCTCGCGAAAGAAAATTCGAAGGCCGCCGACCTCAACGCGATGATAAGTCGTCGTGCCGGACGACGAAGCCATGACAGCCGAAGCAAAGGTGGCAGCTGAAGCGAGCAACGCTAGCGTGCTCATCGTATGATGTTCCGCGATTCAGGAGACATGGCAAGTTTCTCCGTTGTCTTACGACCACGAGGCCAGATTGGTTGCGTCGCAGAGCGCATTGGCAAGCTTATTATGCTTGCCTCTTTTTAGCGTTTACCGACTCAATTTCGGAATACATCCGGCGCCGGCACGGCAAATCGTGCGAATCCGCAACGCCGCGTTAATATTCGAAAGATTGGATCCGGACACTCCGGTATGCCTGAAGCTGCGCAACGTTGCTTATTTCCTCGGCCGAACAGTGAGGTCTCCATGCCAGACTCCCGACGATCACTGCCCTATGGATCGCTGGCGCTGATCGCCGTCATTATCGGCGCCGGTGCTTCAGTGTTTGCTTATACCGCAGGGTGGTTCTCGCCTCAGCGTCTCACGCCGAACAAGATGGTGGCGGCGTTCGCGCCGCCCGGCGGTCCGGATCTCGGACATCGGCGAAATCATGCAAAGGGAATTTGCTTCACGGGCACATTCGACTCAAACGGTGCGGGCGTCGAACTCTCGAAAGCTGCCGTCTTCGAGAAAGGGCAGTATCCCGTCCTCGGACGCTTCAATCTTGCAACAGCGAATGCCCATGCGGCCGATCCAACCGTTCGCGTGCGTGGCATCGGCATTCAATTCTCGTCTCCTGACGGCCAGGTCTGGCGTAGTGCCATGATCGACGCGCCGTTCTTTACCGTCTCGACTCCGCAGGCATTTTACGGGTTGTTGCTTGCCTCGCGCAGCAAAGATCCGGACGCGATGAAGACTTTCATCGCCGCCAATCCCGAGTTTGCGAATTTCGTTGCCTGGGCGAAAAGCGCGCCCTGGACGGGCAGCTACGCGGAAGAGCCGTACAATAGTCTCGACAGCTTTGTCATGACCAACACGGATGGCGTCCAGCATGTGGTCCGCTGGTCGCTTGTACCGAAAGCGACGGTCGTTCCCGTCTCGGAAGACGAGTTGAAGAAGCGCGGCCCGAATTTCCTTGAGCAGGAAATTACGCAGCGCGTGGCCTCTGCCCCTCAGCGCTGGACTCTCGTGCTGACCGTCGCCAATCCCGGCGATCCAACGGCCGATCCTACCAAGGAATGGCCAGCCGATCGCAGAAAGGTCGAAGTCGGTACGCTGTCGGTCGAGAAAATCGAGGCGGAGAGAAATGGTCCGTGTCGGGATATCAACTTCGATCCGACGGTTCTGCCGACCGGTATCACGACATCCGATGATCCGTTTCCCGCGGCGCGATCGTCAGCGTACGCAAAATCGTACGATCTTCGCACGGCGGAGGCCAAGGATTATCCGCGCACAGCGCCAGGAGCAAAGCCATGAACCGAGCCTCTGAGCACTTCAGCCCTTTGCAGCGCGTGCTTCACTGGATCATGGCGGTCTGCATTCTTGCGATGCTGTTCATCGGCGTCGGAATGGTTTCGACCGTCATGCCCAAATATCTGACGCTGGTTTCGATTCATAAATCGCTTGGCATTGCCATTCTGGCGCTCGCGCTCATTCGCCTCGCGGTGCGCCTGCGTTACGGCGCGCCGGCGTTGCCTTTGAACCTGCCAGAACCGATGAAGCTTGCCGCCGTGCTCTCTCATTATGCACTCTATGCGCTCATGATCGCCATGCCGCTGATCGGCTGGGGAATGATGTCAGCCGCGGACTATCCGATCGTGATTTTCGGCGGTTGGCGGCTTCCTCCGATCTTGCCTCAGAACGACAGCCTGCATTCGCTGCTCTGGGACGCGCATTACTATCTCGCGTTTGCTTTCTTTGCTCTCGTTCTGCTGCATATCGCAGCGGCGCTCTATCATGCGCTCGTAAGGCACGATGGCGTCTTCGAGTCCATGGCTTCTGTTTCCACCGATCACGAGGCCGTGCAACCGGCGGAGTGAGTGCTCGCAGTGTTCTCAGCGCTGCGGGTCACAAAGGGGTGGGCTTTCCGATCATCGCCGGTAAGGAAAGTCCGCCCCTTGTTTTTTCTGGGTCAAGCCAAACGAAAAGTGCCATGAGCTCGGAGACCGAGAAAGCCCGACCCAAAAACGAATTATCGAAGAGATTTGTGAAATCCGATAATTCAGAGATAGGATTTTCGCTCGCGCGGTTGCGCACGCAATCATTCCCGCAATACTCGGGAAAAATTCCTGAAAATCAGATTGGCGTTGCTTTAGAGCCACGGGCGTTCCCAGATTGCGGCTTTGGGAAAAAGTCCGGCATGTCCGTGGATTGATCCGCCTTTCCAAATTCCATTTCCTAGGCGCGGGGAAGATGGTCCGAATCGGGTCATGGGGAATTTGTGCCGAATCTCGCGTTGGCACGCGCGGGCTCCGGCACATGAGAAGGGGGAAATCGGGGGATGACGCGTCAGTTATTGGCTTCGGCTGCGGTCGTGGCACTTATTGCGACGATGGGCGGAACGGGTTCCGCTTTTGCTCAAGATGCAGGTGGGGGCACGCAAGCGCCGACGGGCCAGACGCCCGCGCAAAAGCTTCCGGAAGTTCAGGTCGTCCAGCCTCAGCAGAAAGCCAAGCCGAAGCCTATCAAGAAAGCAAGCAAGCCGAAGGCGACCCCGTCTGCCTCGGCGGCTGTCACCGCGCCGTCGGCGGAATCGCCGGAAGGAGCTGAGGCAACGGCAGCAGGTATGCAATACGCTGAGCCGCCTGAGTCCAACACCGTGAAGATGTCTCCTCTCAGCGGCAGTGAAATTCCCGTCGAGAAAGTTCCGGGCAGTGTCTATCAGATGAATTCGTCAGCCATCAAACGTGATGGTTCCGTCATTCTGCAGGATGCGCTGCAGACGCAAATCCCCGGCGTTATCATCAGCGACCTTCAGGGCAACCAGTTTCAGACAGACATTCAATTCCGAGGATTCGAAGCATCGCCCGTTAACGGCGTGGCGCAAGGACTTGCCGTCTATCAAAACGGCGTGCGCATCAACGAGGCGTTCGGCGATATCGTCAATTGGGACTTTCTGCCTTCGAACGCTATCAACAACGTCGCGGTCGTGGTCGGCGATCCGGTGTTCGGTCTCAATGCGCTCGGTGGCGCCGTTGTCGTTGACATGAAGGACGGCTTCAATTTCCATGGTGCCGATATCGACACGCGCTTCGGATCGTTCGGCCGCAAGCAAGTTTCGGCCGAGGCCGGATATCAAAGCGGTAATTGGGCAGCCTATGGAGCCTTCGAGGCCATCAATGACGATGGGTTTCGTGACTTCTCGGATGCCGAGGTTCGTCGCGGCTACTTCGATTTGGGCGTAAAGGGCGATAACGCCGAGTTCCATTTCAATTTCACCGGCGCCGACAACAATGTCGGCGTGACAGCCGCAGCACCGGAGGCGCTGCTGGATATCAGCCGGAGCCTGACGTTCACGTCTCCCCAAACGACCGAGAACATCATGCAGATGTATTCGGTCAATGGAAAGGTTCGCGCGACCGAAGACATCACGTTGTCCGGCAATGCCTATTATCGCCACTTCAAGCAGGATCACGTCGACGGAAACCTGTTCGATGATCCCGGTGATTGCGGCGGAGCGGACGCTGGAACGCTCTGCTCTGGTGATGAACAGGTTCTTGGAAACGGCGCTCCGGTCCAGATCGGCGGGGGGACTAATTTCCCCACCGGTACGGCCTTCGGCTCAATCGATCAGACCTCTCAGAATGCAGACAGCGGGGGCCTAACGCTCCAGGCCGTCGACAAGGCGAAGCTCTTCAACCACAACAACCAATTCATCATCGGCACGAGCTACGATCATGGTGTCGTCAGCTATTCCGCATTCAGCGAACTCGGGACCTTCGGGCCGAAATATGTTGTTAACGGTGACGGCATCGTTTTGAGCGGCACCGACGATTTCGATCCAAAACAGCTACGGACGACGAACGATTATTTCGGCGCTTACATCCTCGACAATTTCGACATCACGGATCGCTTGTCGTT
>CAYYDL010000558.1:0-1962 GCA_964470545.1 uncultured Hyphomicrobium sp.
CGGGAGTTGCGGCGTCTCCGGCGGGCCATTTCGACGGTTGCCTCAGGATTCTGTCCCTCCCCGAGGCACCCGTGGGTTTCTTTGGTCTACCCGCCTGTAACCATGAGGCATTGCCGACACGGACCTCACACGCGTCGCGTCGGCCTACGTTCCAAAGGGTGGCGGGACTTTCAAGCTTGGTACGCCCTACAAGGTGGCCGGCCGGTGGTACGTTCCGCGCGATAATCCCAATTATGACGAGTATGGCATAGCCTCCTGGTATGGCGCGGATTTTCATGGCCGCAGAACCGCGAACGGTGAGGTCTTCGATGCCAACGCGCTCACTGCGGCGCACCCGACGCTGCCGTTGCCGTGCTATGCCTATGTGACGAATGTCGATAACGGCAGGACGGTGCTGGTGCGCGTCAACGACCGTGGCCCCTATGTCAACGATCGCCTCATCGACATGTCTTATGCAGCCGCGAAGGCGCTGGGATTCGTCGGAAAGGGGCGGGCGCGCGTGCGCGTGCGATATGCCGGGCTGGCACCGCTGAACGGCGACGACAGCCGCGAGCGGCAGTTTCTGGCCTCGCAGCAGCAGCGCGACCGGATGCCTGGTCGTCCATCACCGCCACCCGAACGCGAGTACGCAGCGGCCGAGCAGCAGCAGACTTCCGGTTTTGCGCCCGATGCCTCAGACCGGTGGGATCCGAACGCTTATCGTGCTGCGCTTGCCGGAAAAGCCGCACCGCGGCCGACGGCTCCGGCGCAGCGCTCTCGGACATACGTGCAGACGGCGAGTCTTTCGGAGCCGGAGGTCCAACAGGGCCGCATGTCGCTCATGGCTGCCCCTCAACCGTCCTTCGACGCGCCGCAGCCTTTTGCTCCGGCACGTCCGTCCGATGGAAATCAAGCCTTTGATACAGAGCAATCGGCTCCGGCGCAGGCCTATTCCGGCCGCGCGTATGTGCAAGTCGGCATTTTCAGAGATCGTTCGAACGCCGAGCGTTTGCGCCGGGAGCTTGGCACGCTCGGTCCCGTCGAAGTGGCGCCGCTACAAGTCGGGAATGGCAGTGAAGTCTATCGCGTGCGAGTCGGCCCGTTCTCGAATAGCGATGCATCGCGTGCTCAAAGCCGCATCGCCGCATACGGCGTTTCAGATACGGCAATCGTCACAGATTGAGAACGCTTTCGGCATAGTGTTGCCGTTAACCGGGCGTTGACCATGTCGCGATGGGGTCGGATACTCCGCGTTCCATCAGCCGGCTCGTCTTTCGGGGCGACAACAAACGAGCACGATTCGCGCGATGTGGAAGACCTGGAGCATTCGGCTCGCTGTTCTTGTGATCGTCGGTATTTCGGCGATGACGGGGCGAGAGGCGGTCGCAGAATCCTACTACGCCACCAAGGCCCCGCATGCCATTCTGATGGACGCCGCCTCCGGCGCGATCCTTTTCCAGCACAATGCCGACGACCTTGTGCAACCGGCGAGCATGAGCAAGCTGATGACGCTCGCCGTGCTATTCAGGGCGCTCAAGGAAGGCCGCATCCACAAGACCGATGAATTTACGATGAGCGTCAACGCCTGGCGCAACGGCGGCGCGCCGTCGGGAACGTCGGCGATGATGGTGCCAGTCAATACAAAGGCAACCGTCGATGAGTTGCTGCAGGGTATCGTTGTACAATCCGGTAACGATGCCGCGATGTGCATCGCGGAAGGCATGGCCGGGACCGAAGGTGCCTTTGCGCGCATGATGAACGACGAAGCGCGGCGCATCGGTCTTACGAAATCGACCTTCGCGAATGCGACGGGCCTTCCCAATCCGAACCAACTGATGACGGCGCGCGATCTTGCCATTCTCGCGCGCTACATCATCAACGAATACCCGGATTTCTATCCGATCTTCGCTCAGAAGGAATTTCTCTACCGCAAGCACAGGTTCATCAATCGCAATCCGCTGCTGTTTCTGAACATCGGTGCCG
>CAYYDL010000559.1:0-5336 GCA_964470545.1 uncultured Hyphomicrobium sp.
GACTCACCGTCCACACTCCGGGCGCTGCATCGGCAGCGCCTTCTTTTTTTGAGCCGCGACGATCCTGCAAAGAAAGCCGGATCACGATGAGAGCCGGCGGAGCGCATCAGGACATGAGCCTCGGTATTTGCGCCGAGGAGACTTCGCCCTCGGCGCGCGCCCGATGGTACCGAGCGGAATAACGCGCTCGAGGCGCGCCAGCTACATTCATCGGCGATGCAACTGCTGCGCGTGTGAGCGAAAGCCCGGAAATCGCGAGCACCGCCTCAATCAACTCGAAACGGAGCGTGCGCATGTCGAAACTGCCTCTTGCCGCCGCAGTCTCTCTTTCTGTTCTCACGATCGCAACTGCCGCCGGTGCCCATGCCCGATGTGATGGCGATTTCCAGTTTGTCCACGGCAATTGGGTTGCGACCCGCTATTGCCAGCGCGCGGTCGCTGAGCATGTCGCGAACAGATATCACGAGCACATCACGAATCATGCTGTGAGATCATCCGATATGAGACCGGATGAATTCTGCCGTTGGCACAACGCCGAAATCGAAACGTCGACGTATTGCTCGAGCTACAACGATTAATCGAGCAAAATCACGCAAGGCCGCCGTTTGCCTGTAAAGAGGCAACGTATGTCAGGTCCGCTCCGCCCCTCCGGGATTGGGGTCGGACTTCGTCGGGGGCATGACTTCTTCAAGCCGAACAGCAATTCTGACCAAATCTGCAATATTGCGCGCGCCTGTCTTTTCCATCACCCAGGCCCGGTACGTCTCGACGGTGCGCGGGCTGATCTTCAAGGTTTGAGCGATTTCCTTGTTGGACAAGCCCTTCACCGCAAGATCCATCACCTGTCGCTGGCGATCCGAAAGTTCGTTGACGCGCGTCGCCAGTCGCGCCACCTCCTGGTCCTGAAGCCGTCTTTGCGTCGTCTGTCCAACCGCTGATGAGATGCTTTCGATCAGACGGTCGGGCGAGAACGGCTTTTCGATGAAGTCGTGAGCGCCGGCTTTGAGCGCCGCGACGGCCATCTCGACGTCTCCATGGCCGGTGATCAACACCAGCGGCACCATCGGCCACTTCTTAGCGAGCATCTTCTGCAACTCGAGCCCGGAAAGCCCCGGCATGCGGATATCACAAACGACGCAAATGGGGAGGTCGCTGCCGTTGAGAGCTGCGATGAACTGCTCCGCCGAGGCGAATGAGCAGACACCGAATCCATGATTGCTCAGCATAAGGGATAGCGAATCTCGGACAGGCTCATCGTCATCTATAATCGCGACTGCCGATGCCAACGTCATTGTGCGGCTCCTCTTGGAAATGAATTCAACCGGATACGCACCAGGGCCCCTTCGCCCTCATTGCCGAGAAGCAGTTCTCCACCGTGACCTTCGACAATCGTCTGACTGAGCGAGAGCCCGACGCCGAGCCCATCCTTTTTCTTCGAGGCGCGAATGCCTGTTTTCCGAAGATTGAAGTCAGACGGAAAGCCAGGGCCGCTGTCCCGAATCTGAATTTCGATGCGATTGTTGTCGATGTTCTGCGCACTGATGTTAATCAAACGTTCCTTCGATGGATCATTATCGCTCATCGCGTCGATCGCATTGGAAATGATATTCATGAGAACCTGCTCGATTTGCAAACGATCGACGGCAGCATTCCGGATATCGCGGGGAATCACGACTTTGACGGAAGCGCCGGTGCGCCGAAGGTTGGGCTCGAGAAGGTCCAGAGCTTCGCGGATAAGAAGATGAGGATTTTGTTCGCCAATCTCCCGCCTGCCAAGTCGGATGAAATCCCGGAGATTTCGGACGACGGCCGCAGTACGGTCGACCTGGCTCGCGACTTTTGACGCGGCTTCGATCGCGACCGTTTTATCACCCTCGCCCTTTACGAGATATTCTTGCACGAGACGGGTGTAGTTCGAGATGGCGGTCAGCGGCTGATTGATTTCGTGGGCAATGGCGGTCGTAACTTCCCCCGCGCTGCCCAATCGAAAGATCTGTGAAACCGATTCCTGGTTGAGCCGAAGCTCCTGCTCGAAACGGCGCCGGTCGGTCACGAGTCCGCCGATGGCCAAACCTGTGAATGCCAAAACGAGCATCAACGACTGATAAGTCGTCACGCCCGCGAGTTGCGGACCGGAGATGAGAAGCGCGATGACGAGGCCGACCTCCGTCGCCACGAGTCCGAAGGTCGCACCCTCCAGCCCATGTCTGAGCGCGATCCAGATGATCGGGAAGAACATTACGTTGAACAGGCGGAAGTGCGGGAGACTGCTGAAACCGAATGCAAAGACGAGGGCCGCCACGATCGCCAATCCCTGAATGACCGATTCGGGGTTGGGCTTGGGAATGCCTCCCGAGTTTGCGACGACGAGAAGAAAAGGTGTGATGATCGAAACGCCGATCAAATCACCCACCGCGTATCTGAAGATATTATATGGAACTTCCGGCGTTGTTAGGAGCCCCGAAAGGGCTAGGATCATCACAGAAGCGGTCGCCACAAGCGCGGAGCTTATGATCGCCGCCGCTTCGAGAACCAGAATGTCGCGCAGCGTCGACAGCTTGATATCGAACTGCCATCGCGAATTTTGAACCCAATTCAGCGCTGCTGCATACCCGCCACCGACGACAATGGGTGAGAGCAGCTGGACGAGGAATGGGAGTTCCCGCCGCAGAACGAGATTCGACGCAGCGATCCCCAAAAGGAGATACGGCCAGAACGGCCTGCCAAAGACGAGGAAGGCCGCAAACGCCAGACCCGTCTCAGGACTCCACGGTACGATCCCAAACGAAGGCGTTGAGGAAATGATGCTTAACCAATCGAGCGCAACGTATGCGACGATATAGACGGGGCCGATCACCCAGATCGGCGAGGCTTGCATACGGGCCATACGATTCGCATGCGTTCTTTCTGTTACGAGGACTTGCGACATCGGGTTTTCCTACGCAGCCTAACGTCTTGCCACTCCGTACGGGAACGGAGGCTTAGCCACCGATGGATGCTCACGCAAGCACTCGGCCGGAATTTCCATCGAGAGAGTCGGAACGAATATACGCCCGCAGTTGCGCTGCGCTATGTGCGGCGCCGCGCAAAATGACGTGATTGTAATATTAGTGACGAAACGCGGAAGAGGCCAGTCGGAAAGCCGCCGATCGTTAAACGGGTGATGCAGAGATTTCCCGTCGCGAGGCAGGATCATTTCTGCGCCGCCGTATGAGTGAGCATGAGCTTTGAGGGCTTGAGTGGCCGCGTCGAGAACACCGCGGTCGAGCGATAATTGTTGGAACCATCAAGCGGCCGCCGCCATCGCCGAGGAACAGAGAACGGATGTCGCTACCACGGTTTTCCCTCACGCACCCGCACTCGGTCGCGGCCATCATCATCCTCGTGTGTTTGCTGGGCTTCGGCGCGTTGACGCGCATGCCGACAGACATTTTCCCCGACATCAATATCCCGGTCGTCAGTGTCGTCTGGACCTACAGCGGCATGAGCGCCGAAGAGATGCAGGACCGTATTCTCATCAAGCATGAGCGACAAATGGCGTCGCTCGTCGACGACATCGCGCGCATCGAGGCCAATAGCTATACCGGCGTCGGCGTTATCAAGGTTTACCTGCACGAAGGCGCCGACGTTAGCCGCGCCATCACGCAGTTGGCGAGTTCTGCGCTCACTGTTCTGAAGAGCATGCCGCGCAACATCACACCGCCGCTGATCGTGCGTTATAGCGCTACGGACGTTTCCGTGATCCAGCTCAGTCTCGCGAGTAAGTTTCTACCGGACTCGCGGTTGACGGACCTTGGCCAGCAGGTTCTGCGGCCCAACCTCGCCGTCGTGCACGGCGCTCAGGTCCCTTATCCCTATGGCGGCAAAGTCCGGGTCGTGATGGTCGATCTGGATCCGCATGCGCTGCAAGCGCGCGGACTGACACCGGCGGACGTCTCTGAGGCTCTCGCGAAGCAAAATATCATCGTTCCGTCGGGTGACGTGAAGGTCGGGTCGAAGGACTACGCCGTTGCGATGAACAATACGCCCGACCTGATTTCGACGATCGCCAACTTCCCGCTCAAGCAGATCGACGGCAAAACCATTTTTGTGCGTGACATCGGACACGTTCACGACGGCAGCGAGGTGCAAACGAATTCGGTCAGCCAGGATGGCTCGCCTGGCGCACTGATGCTGGTGCGTAAGACCGGCAACGCATCGACGCTCGACGTCATCAATGGCGTCAAGGCCGCGCTCCCCGAGCTCCAGCGCATGATGCCGAAAGGCGTGACCATAAAAGCAATTTTCGACCAGTCGATCTTCGTCAAGGCGGCGCTCGACAGCGTCGTCATGGGCGGCCTGATGGCCGCGGGACTGACGGCTTTGATGATCCTTTTGTTTTTAGGAAACTGGCGGCTGACGATCATCATCCTGGCATCGATCCCACTATCGATCATCAGCGCGATGTTGATGCTCTACGTGGCGGGACAGACGCTCAATACGATGACGCTCGGCGGCTTCGCGCTCGCGGTTGGCATCCTCGTCGATAATGCGACGGTGGTGATCGAAAATATCGAGCGACACGTGGGCTTGGGAGAGGCACTTGAGGAAGCCATTCTCAACGGAACATCTGAAGTCGGGCTTCCGACGCTGCTGTCGACGTTGTCGATCAGCGTCGTCTTCGTTCCTGTATTTCTCCTTACAGGCACGGCGAAATATTTGTTCTCGCCGCTATCGCTGTCGGTGATCCTGTCTCTTTGTGCCAGCCTTCTTCTGTCGTTTTCGCTTGTCCCCGTACTCTTCAAATATCTGATGCGATCGCAGGTCGGGAAGCACGGCGCCGATCATGAGCCGAAGCACGGGCTCTCGCGCTTCAATCCCTTCAGCATCATTCACCGCGGCTTTGAGCACGGCTTTGGGGCCTTTCGCGAAAAATATCGCAACGCCGTATCCTGGTGCGTGAACCACCCGTTGCCCACGACGCTTTTTTTCGTTGCTCTGCTCGGATGCACCGTTCTGCCTCTGCAAAATCTTGGAATGGACTTCTTCCCCAAGATCGACGCCGGGCAAATGCGCCTGCACGTCCGCGCCCCCCCTGGAACGCGGATCGAGGATACGCAGAAGTATTTCAGCGAGGTTGAGCGGGCCATTCGCAAGATCGTCGGAAAGAACCAGATCGACGATATTCTGGATAATATTGGCCTGCCTTATAGCGGCATCAATATCGCCCTGAGTGACACCGCAACGGTTGGACCGATGGATGGAGAGATCCTCATATCGCTGAAAAAGGATCATACGCCGACGGCCGCGCACGTCGCCGACCTTCGCCGCGAGTTGCCGAGACTCTTCCCCGAACT
>CAYYDL010000560.1:0-1994 GCA_964470545.1 uncultured Hyphomicrobium sp.
GCATTCGAAAGCGCCCGGAAGAAGGGCGCGGACATTCCGGAGATGGTCTGCTACGAGCGGCAGAAAGACTGCGGCGGCATCTGGAACTACACGTGGCGCACCGGCACGGACGAATACGGCGAGCCTGTTCACGCCAGCATGTATCGCTATCTGTGGTCCAATGGACCGAAGGAAGCTCTGGAGTTCGCCGACTATTCTTTCGAAGAGCACTTCGGCCGCCCGATCCCATCCTTCCCGCCGCGCGCCGTTCTGCACGACTACATCAAGGGCCGCATCGAGCGCAGCGGCATCATGCACTACATCAAGCTCGGCCACTCTGTTAAATGGGTGAGCTACGACGAAGAGACCGAGAAGTTCACGGTGTCGGTCAAGGATCTCGAGACGGATACGACCTCGTCTTCTGAATTCGACTATGTCTTTTGCGGCAGCGGGCACTTCTCGACGCCGAACATTCCGGAATTCCCCGGCCTCACGATGTTCCTCGGCCGCACGCTGCACTCGCACGACTTCCGCTCGGCGGATGAATTCGCGGGCAAGGATGTTCTGTGCGTCGGCGCGAGCTACTCGTCGGAAGACATCGGCATTCAGTGCTATAAATACGGTGCCAAGTCCGTTAGTTTTTCGTACCGCACGAGGCCTATGGGCTTCAAATGGCCAGCCCGTATGGACGAACGGCCGCTGCTTGAAAGGGTTGAAGGCAAGACCGCCTTCTTCAAGGACGGCTCGTCGAAAGACGTCGACGCCATCGTCCTGTGCACGGGCTATCTGCATCATCATCCGTTCATGGAAGATTCTCTGCGTCTCAAGTCGCGCAATCGGCTGTATCCGCCGAACCTCTACAAGGGCATCTTCTGGATCGACAATCCGAAGCTGATGTACATCGGCATGCAGGATCAGTTCTACACCTTCAACATGTTCGATGCCCAAGCCTGGTACGCCCGCGATGTCGTGCTCGGCCGCATCAAGCTACCGCCGAAGTCGGAGATGCTCGACGACATCCACAAGTGGACGGTGATGGAAGAAGCGATCGAAGATGCCGAGCAGGCGATCGATTTCCAGACCGAATATATGCGCGATCTTCTCGCCCCGACAGACTATCCGCGCCTCGACGTCGACGCCGTCGCGAAGATGTTCAAGGAGTGGGAACACCACAAGATGGAAGACATCCTGACCTACCGCGACAAGTCGCACAAATCGGTGCTGACGGGCACGCAGGCGCCGATCCATCACACACCTTGGATGCGCGCGCTCGACGACTCGATGGAAGCGTTCCTCAACCAGCCAGGAACCAAAGTGGCTGCCGAGTAGGCGTTTTCGAGACGTGAACGACCGATCATGAACTGACCGCGTGAAATGCGGTCGGTTCATCGATCGCTTTCAGCGAGATGAGGACAACATGAGCGACAATGTTCTGACGTCCCCCGCACGACCCAAGCTTTTTGTTCCGGGCCAATCCTCACTGCTTCCCGGTGTCGAGCGTTATGTCTTGAAAGGCGGCGGCACGGCCGTCTACGAACTCGACAAGGGCGACCGCGTGGAAATCAGTCCGCTCGAAGGCGGACAGACCGTTGAGATCGCGGCTTTCGCACCGGGCGGAAAAAGTGACCTCGGCGCAATCGGCCTCAAAGGCGAAGGGACGCCGACCGGCATCCAAAAGGCACTTGAAGCCGACAGCGAGGATGCACAACGCGTGCGCTTTGGGCTTTTCCGGCGCGGCCTCGATCTCGGACGGGTCAAAGCTGCACGCGTGCTTGGCCCCGAATCCGCTCCCGGCGACGTCGTTTCTCTTCAGGCTGAAAAACCGGTTCTCGTTGTTATCGGCGCACCGGCGGAGCCGATGATCGTCTGGGATCAGACGCCTGCGACCGACGTTCTTGTTTTCATTCAGCGCGCCAATCCGAAACTTCTGAACGAAGCAAGACTGCCCGATCCGATTGCCGAGCCGCGCCTCGACATTCGAATCAACATCGCAAGTGCGGAAAGCTTCGAGGTTC
>CAYYDL010000561.1:0-1626 GCA_964470545.1 uncultured Hyphomicrobium sp.
CTCTGGGGCCTCCTGCAGGAGGCCAACAAGAATCCCCGCCCTGCCTATCACTTCGCGAGTTATTGGGATTACGCGATGGATCGCTTTACGCGTTGCCAGCAGATCATGAATGCCGACAACTTTCGCGAACTCGTCGAAGTCGTGCGCAAGGGAGATTGAACGCACCATGAAAGTTCTCGTACCGGTGAAGCGGGTCGTCGATGCGAACGTCAAAATTCGTGTCAAGCCGGACAAGTCCGGAGTCGATCTCGCTAACGTCAAAATGGCGATGAACCCCTTCGACGAGATCTCCGTCGAGGAGGCCGTCCGACTGAAGGAAGCGGGGAAGGCCAAGGAGGTCGTTGTCGTCTCTATCGGCCATGCCAAATCCGAGGAGGCATTACGGTCTGCTCTCGCGATGGGTGCGGATCGCGCCATCCTGGTGGAAACCGACAACCAGGTCGAGCCGCTGGCGGTCGCCAAGATTCTCAAGAGCGTAGCCTCGAGCGAAAATCCCGATTTGATCATCGTCGGGAAGCAGGCCATCGATGACGATTCAAATCAGACCGGCCAGATGCTGTCTGCGCTTCTGGGTTGGGCGCAGGCGACATTCGCATCGAAGATCGAAGTTGCGGAATGCAAAGCGAAGGTCACGCGCGAGGTCGATGGCGGCCTGCAGACGATCGAGGTGAAGCTTCCGGCGGTGATCACCTCTGATCTCCGCTTGAATGAGCCGAGGTACGCCTCTCTTCCCAATATCATGAAGGCGAAAAAGAAGACCGTCGAAAAAAGGTCTGCCGCGGATTTCGGCGTCGACATCCATCCGCGACTGAGAATTCTGAAAACGGAAGAGCCCGAAAGCCGAAAATCCGGCATCAGGGTCAACTCGACCGCCGAGCTCTTGGACAAGCTCAAGTCCGAAGCGCGCGTGATCTGAAATTGAAGGAACAAACCAATGGCTATTCTCCTCCTGGCTGAGCACGACGGCGTGGCACTTTCCGAGCAAACGGCGAGGGCTACGACGGCGGCCCGAAAGATTGGTGGCGATCTGCATGTTCTCGTCGCCGGTAATGGCGTAGCGGGCGTCGCGGATGAGGCCGCAAAGCTGTCCGGCGTGGCCAAGGTGCTCGTTGCCGACAATGTCTCGCTCGCGACCCAACTGGCGGAGCCGCTTGCGGCTTTGATCGTTTCGCTTGCGAGCGGCTACGAGACCATCCTCGCTTCGGCGACCGCCACCGCAAAAAGCGTGCTGCCGCGTGTTGCCGCCCTTCTCGATGTGGGTCAGGTCTCCGAGATTATCGAAGTCGTCGCGTTCGATACGTTCAAGCGCCCCATCTATGCGGGAAATGCCATTCAGACCGTTCAGACGACGGATACGAAACGCGTCATCACCGTTCGCGCAGCGTCCTTCCCGGCTGCGGAATTCGGCGGGGTTGTTGCCACTGAGACGATATCCGTCGCATCCGATCCCGGGCTCTCGACTTTCGTAAGTGCGGAGCTTTCAACGAATGCCGGCAGACCTGATTTGACAGCCGCAAAGATCGTCATCTCGGGCGGCCGCGCGCTCGGATCGGCCGAGAAGTTCAAGGACGTCATTCTCCCTGTTGCCGACAAGCTTGGTGCAGCAGTTGGTGCGTCGCGCGCGGC
>CAYYDL010000562.1:0-2164 GCA_964470545.1 uncultured Hyphomicrobium sp.
ACGCCCGTGGCAAAGACCGGCAGACGGGAGTGTGCTTCGTTCGCCATTGGCGGCGCATCTCCACCCCCGCTTCGCGCTCGATAGGCTTTTTTTCCGCCGACACCCTTGAGGGCGGCACGCCCCCGAAGGCTGCCGAGCGAATTCGCCGCTGCCTTCAGGATCGCACAAAGTCGGAAGTGTGATAGAAGCCCGCCTGCCCTGTTCTCAGCCCTTCAAGCTTTCCGATGTCCGCGCATGTCACCATCTGTCACCATTCGCCGAGCGTTACCCGGGGATATCGCCGAGATATCTAAGTTGCATGCGCGCGTTTTCGGCCCCGGACGCTTCGCCCGCTCGGCCTATCGGGTGCGGGAGGGCAAGGGCCATCTGTCCCGGTTCTGCCTCGTCGCCTGCCTCGGCAAAGAGATTATCGCCTCGATCCGAACGACGGAAATCGCCGTCGGCGGCAACAAGGGCGCGGTTTTGCTCGGTCCCGTAGCCGTCGACGGAGACCATCGAAGTCACGGCCTCGGCAGCAAGCTGATGGCCGCCGCTCTCGACGCCGCCCGGGCAGGCGGAGCAAGACTGATCATCCTCGTCGGCGACGAGCCCTACTACGGACGGTTCGGCTTCAAGACCGTGCCGATGGGCCAGATCGTCTTTCCCGGACCGGTCGATCCCCGGCGTATTTTGGCCTGCGAACTCGAAGCCAATGCGCTCGCCGATTTTCGCGGTCTTGTGGTCGCCGAGCCACCCGCCAAAAATCCCGGCTAAGCAAGACGCCCACCGGCCCAATCGTAACTTCGTTGTAACCGAATCCGCCGACCATTCTCACGATTGGGGCGACGACGTTCGCACGAGTTGCATCAGGGAATAGACCACGACGAGCCGACATGGCCCACGCAAGCTGCGAGACCGAAAGTCCACGACATGGAGTCACCCGAAGCCGAAGGCTGGCGATGATATCGACGTACCTGCTCTACCAGACCTATGCCGCGGACCTGCCGAAAACGCTTGCGCGGATCGGTTCGGAAACGGACGTGTCCAACGCCGCCAAATATTATCAGGCCAACATCGGCAAAGTGACCTCGGTCGATCAATTCCTGAACGACCCGAGGCTGTTCTCCTATGCGATGAACGCCTACGGCCTGAGTGACATGACCTATGCAAAGGCCTTCATGAAGAAGGTCTTGACGAGCGATCTCACCGACAGCAGCAGCTTCGTCAACAAGCTCACCGACCCGCGCTTCCTGGCGTTTGCGCAGGCCTTTCAGTTTTCGACGGACGGAACCGTCGCCGACCAGCCGGTCATCGCGCAGAATTCGACCGAAGAGGACGATACGGTCGGTCTCTATACGCAGACGCAGGTCAACAAGGGCACGGCCGCGTCTGACGAAGCCACCTACTATCAGGCGAACATCGGAAATATCACCTCAGTCGATCAGTTGATGTCGAATTCGCGTCTGCTGAATTACGCCGTCTCGGCCTATGGGCTCGATCCCAACCTGGTTTCGAAGGCGACGATCAAAGCCGTTTTGACGAGCGACCTTTCCGACCCCAACAGCGTCGCGAATACGCTGAACAATTCCGCCTATCAGGATCTCGCGGCCGCCTTCAACTTCAATACCGACGGCAGCGTCAACGGAACCGCACAATCGTCGGCCAATATCGCGACGACCGTCTATCAGTATTACAATGCGACCGGGACGAGTGCGAGCCCCGCAGCGGCGGCCTACAAGACACAATATTACAAGGCGACGATTTCGGGCATCACCTCGGTTGACGACCTGCTCGCAAACAACAGCCTCGTAGACGTCGCGCTGACCGCCTTCGGCCTGAACCCCAATCTGGAATCCAGGACACTGCTGCGCCAAGTCCTGACCAGCGATCTCTCCGACCCCAACAGTGTCGCCAATCAGCAGACGAATCCGGCGTACAAGAAACTCGCCGCGGCGTTCAACTTCAATGCGGATGGTTCCGTCAACGGCACAATCCAGACGACCGACCAGCTCAATAATGTCGTCAATCTCTATTCGTCCGATTACGACGCCGATCAACAAAGCTCCAACGACGATGCGATTTCGGCCTACAAGGACGCCGTCAGCGGCGTCACGACCGTGAAGGATCTACTGAATAGTACTGCTTACAATTTCATTTTGGACGCCTACGGCTTCGATTCCGACAC
>CAYYDL010000563.1:0-1857 GCA_964470545.1 uncultured Hyphomicrobium sp.
AGCGCCTCCACCATCCCCTCCCTGTCTGAGGGGTCGGGGTGGAGGTAGAGGGGCTTGCGCTCCCATTGCTCATAGCCCCATTTATCCGGCCACTTGCCGGGCACAAATGACCACACCTCAGAGCCAATATAGCGGTATATCCACCCCGCCTCCTGCCCATCCATCCGTGACATGCTGCCCTCCACCGATCCGGCAGTGAGGCTCATCGCTCGGCTCCCATCTTGCGGAGGGCGTCCACGAGGCTGTTCCCATGCAATTCTTCGATGCTGTTAATGCGCTCCCCGCGAATTTGCGCCTTCAGCAAGGAACGGAGCATATCGATCCGTTCGCGGTCGGCAGAGGGGATGCGCGCCTCGTAGTCGGCTTGGTCCTTGGGCTTACCCATTGGGCTTCTCCTCATTGTGCCTCCGTTCGGCCGCAGCGATGCGCGCGTCGGCGATGTCGAAATAGTTGGCGTCCATCTCGACGCCGATGAAGCTGAGGCCCTCAAGCACCGCGCCGCGGCCGGTCGAGCCCGAGCCCATGAAAGGGTCGAGCACCACGCCGCCCGGTGGCGTCACCAGCCGGCAGAGGTACTGCATTAGGGCCGTGGGCTTGACGGTGGGGTGGGTGTTGGCGCGTCCGTTGGTGGCGGGGGGAAGCCCCTCGTCGCGGTCCTTCTTGGACGCCTTAGCGCTGTAGAAGAAGCGGGCGGCGGATTTGTCCTGTTCGATGCGCGGCTCGTGGACGGGGCCGCCATGCTTCATCGCGCCATAGACCGCGTTACCCTGCGGTGCGCCGTCTTCGCGTGAGCGTGCTAACTGTCCCGGCGCTGCGGGAAACGCCGCCACCACCTCGTCGCTGCCGTCGTGGATCAGGTTGGCGGGCCATCGGCCGAGCGGCGATGCGTTGGCCGCTGCCTCAGCGCCATCAACCCTACACCCATCGATGTTGATCGCGCCGACGCCCCACTCGCGTAGGTTGCCCTCGATTGTACCGGCGAGCGGCTTGCGCGCCATGACGATTGGCTCCCACGCCGGTTTCAGCGCCGAGCCCCATCCCTCCCATTCGCCGTGCTGGTTGTGCGATTTCGGGAATCCGGTCGAGTAAACCCAGCCGATCTGATCCCTGATCTCGAACCCAGCATCCTCGATGGCGCAGGCGAGTCGATGGTAGGTGCGCGTGCCAGCGAAGGCGAGCACATGGCCGCCGGGCTTGAGCACGCGCAGCACCTCGGCCCAGAACTCCGGATCGTGGGCGACGTCTCCGTTGTCCCATGTCTTGCCCATGAAGCCGCGCGACGCCCGCGAAAACGCGCCGTCCTTGCCGAACCGCTTGCTGATCGACACCAGCGCATAGGGCGGGTCGGTCACGCACGAGTCGATGCTGTTGCCGGCAAGTTCACGGATGGCCTCGCGGCAGTCACCTTCGATCAGGTCGACGCTCATGTGCGTCCCCGCGTGCTTAGGGCGTCAGTCATTGCTCGATCCCCCGCGTGCGCAGGACGTGGATCGACTGGAGGATCGAGGCATCCTCGATCTCCAGCAACTCAAGGTTGCGTTCCTGCGCCTTGATAAGCTTCTGGAGCCGCTGCACGTTTTCGGTGTTGGCGGCGATGGCGTCCTTGAGTTGGACGCGCGCCTGCGAGATCACGGCGTGGCGCTCTTCCTCGTCGGCGAGGCGCTGCTGTGTGTTGGTCTGGTAGGTGACGCCGGCGCTTTCCTGAACGGTGCGCGAGACATCGACGTGCTCGGCGATGGCCTGCGCCGCTGATCGGCGGCTATCCGGTTGCGTCTGGTCGTTCATTTTTTCTTCCTCTCTTCGGAAACGGGCGGCTCTGGATAGGCTTGTGGCCCTTCTGGAAGCCGCGACTAGGAA
>CAYYDL010000564.1:0-2123 GCA_964470545.1 uncultured Hyphomicrobium sp.
GAACATCCGGATGGCGCGCTTCTGGACGTCAATCTGCGCGGACAGCAGATCTTCGAGGTCTTGCCGGAGCTGAATGCGCTCGGCGTCAGAGTGGTGTTGACCTCGGGCTATGACGACGCCACTCTCTTTCCCCGCGAATTCCGCGATCTGCCGCGGGTCACCAAGCCGGTGGATCAGCGTCTGCTGGAGCGGGTCTGCATCGCCAGCTTCGGCGCCGGCGCCCGCGCTTCCTAGCCGAGAGCGCGGTTCGGCAGCGACGGCGCATCCGATTTGGCCGAGCCGACGAGAAAGCGGAGCTTGCACGCCACGCCTTCAGGCCTGAAGTCCAGCGTGGCAGAGCCGTCGAGATCGTAGGTCAGTACCCGTTCGATCAGTTTCGTGCCGAAGCCCGACTTCGCCGGCGGCGTGACCGGCGGACCGCCCGTTTCGCGCCAGAGCATGTTCACCGCGCTGTCATCGCCCTCCGCCTCGCGATGCCAGGCGAGCTCGACCCGGCCGGAGCCAGACAGCGCGCCGTACTTGGCGGCGTTGGTCATCAGTTCGTGCAGCACCAGCGACAGCGGCACCACCGATTGCGAGGGCAGCAACAGCGGCGGCCCGCCGAGCATCACGCGCTCGCGATAGGGCGCGGCGATTTCGCCGAGCAACTGCGTCAGCTCGACGCCGCCCCAGCGCGTCTTGGTGAGAATGTCGTGGGCCAGCGCCAGAGCCCGCAGACGGCCGGCGAAGCGCTCGTTGAAGGTGTCGAGCGAGCCGGCGTTGCGCATCGTCTGCGCGGCGACCGACTGCACAATGGCCAGGATGTTCTTGACCCGGTGATTGAGCTCCGCGACCAGCATGGTCTGCTGCTCTTCGGAGCGCTTGCGCGCGGTGATGTCCGTCAGCGTGACGATCGAGCCGACCGGCGTTTTCGTCTCGTCGAGCAACGGCCCGGCACTGAGCAGGAACGTACGGCCGGCGGCCAAGTCGCGGTCGCGCAGGCGCACTTCGATGCCGTGGAACGGCCTGGTCGCGAGCATCGAATCGAGATTGCTCGATGAACGCTCCAACAAGCCCGCATGCGTCCGATCGGATGCTTCGAGCTTGAACGCCGCCGTAAACCGCTGGCCGATCGGTGATCCGCCAAGCAACAGCTCGGCCGCGTCGCTTGCGTGCGTGATCGAGCCGGCACGGTCGAGAACGACGATCGCCTCCGTCGCCTGCTCCAGAATCGAACGCGCGAAGCGCTCCGCCGCCGCGATCTGCTCGGCACGGAGATGCACTGAAAGATCGGTGACCGTGACGAGCGTGGCGGGCTGGTCGCCGAGCGCGATCGGGCCGGCCCACACCGACACTGGCAAATTCTGCTGGCCTGTGCGGACGAGCTGGCATTCACGCCGGCTGCCGCTCGGCTGCGAGCGGTCGATGGTGCAGTCGCCGTCGAACAGCGCCGCGAAAGACGTGCCGACCAGCGCATCCAGGGGCTGGCCTGCCATTTCGGCGAGGCGACTGTTGACGTAGAGCAACGTGCCGTCGCCGCCCATCGTCAGCGCGCCGTCGCTCATGCGGTCGACGAGCACCCGATACGGCTCGTCGGCACCAGTCAGTGTGACGATCTGCGGGCCGTTGCGCCCCTGCACGACCACCGCGTCGACCGCACCCTGATAGATGGCGCGGACGGTCTCCTCCGCCTCCAGGGAGCTCAACACGGTATCGTGCTCTGGGGCCGACACGGGCGTACCGCTCAAGCCGGCGCGATGTCGAGGCCAACCAGGACCTTCTCGACGTTCGACAGGTCGCCGATAATGCGCTTGAGCGGCTCGGGCAGATGCCGGATCAAAGTCGGGATGGCGACGATCTGGTCGCGCTGCGCGAGCGCCGGATCCTTCATCAGGTCGATGACCGTGATCGTGTAGCGGCCGGGCAGATGCGTCTCGCAGATTTTCTTCAGGTTGCTCATCGCCGCTATCGATTTCGGCGTTTGGCCGGCGACATAGAGTCTGAGATTGTAGCCGTCGAGCGCTTCGGTCATTTCACGGATTCCGTAGTCTGAAGGGCGTCGCGGCTGGCGCTGCGGTTTTCCGCCATGGCGCTGCGGTCGTCGGCAAGGCGCCGCTCGCGCGTGGCCGCCTCGACATTGAGTT
>CAYYDL010000565.1:0-3025 GCA_964470545.1 uncultured Hyphomicrobium sp.
AGGATAGCGCACCGGTCGTCGAGCAAGAGCCCCAGCGGCTCGTCTGGTCGCGTACGGCGATGCGTTTGGGTTGAAGCGAAAGCGGGCGGGTGTGCCTCTCCACGCATGCGACGAGATCGCGTCTGGCTTCCTCGAACAGCCATCGCGTCAGGCGATTTGCGGCGAGGTTCTTGTCACCGTGGACAAGGATCGCGGGACGCTGGCTCCCGCGCTTCTCGATCGAGATCAAGCGCGAGCGTGTGTCACCAGTAAACGAGATGGTGTGCGGTATGCCGCGAAGGGGCATGGCGGCAGTGTCCTCGAAGGGTACGTGGTTCGGCAGGCTGTCGAGGCGGGCGCGGACCCAATCGATGTGGCGATTGAGGAAGCTGCCTGCTTCATCGAGGTCGCATTGAAGAGGAAGCGTGACGATGACGGCACGGCGTGTGCGGCTGACGCGGAGCGTCAATCGCCGCGCGCCGGGGTGCCTGCGCACTTCCAACTGTGCGCCAATGTCTTCAAGGCGAACGGATCGCGTTTTGGAACTCAAGTCGATGGCGCGCCGCCCGTTCAAATTCTTCATGCGCTCTGCCCCCAACAGCCGACGCGCATCCAAGTGATGCAACGAAGTACTGATCGCGTTTGCGCGATCAATACAGCACTAAGATGACCTATCAAGGTTCGTGTCGTCGCTCCAGTTGCAATGTTGAAAGCCCATTCCAGCGTGTGAAAGTGTGGCGCGCCGGTCTCACGAACGAATCGGCATGTGCTCATGGGCATCTAGGAAAGCGCTTTATCTAAAGCGCGGACGAGTTGATCGACATCGTTGGTGTGCGGGATTGGAGCGACCAGCGATCCATCTTTCCCCATCAAATAGAAGATCGCGGAATGATCGATGGTGTAACGCGTCGGATCCTTATCGTCCGGAACTTTCTGATAATAGACGCGATACTCCTTTGCGGTCGCAGCGATATCGCTCTCGCTGCCTGTCAAGCCGACAAGGCGTGGACTGAACGCCTTGACGTAGGTCGCCATCTTCTCGGGAGTATCCTGTGTCGGGTCAAGCGTAATGAAGATCGGGATGATGTCATCGGCGCGCTTCCCGAGCTTGTCGAGGGCTGCTGACATGACCTGCAGCCCCGCGGGACAGACGTCCGGGCAATTCGTATAGCCGAAAAACACCAGCATATAATGCCCGCTGTAGTCCTTGTCGGTCACGTGCTTGCCGGTCTGATCGATCAGATTGAACGGTCCTCCTACCGACGGCCTGCCAGAGACGGAGACCTGATTGTCTATGGAGCCGGAGGTGTGCAGCGCCAGAAATCCAAGAGCGACGCCGGTCAGAAGGCCGGCGAAGGCGAGGGCTATCGTCGTTCGATTCATAACCTTGATGTCTCCATCTGCCATTGGCTAAAGAGGTTCAGCGGCGCCAATGGCACCTCGAAAATGATAAAGGTTGCATGGTGCGTGCGGACCTCCAAGTGAAGGTGTGGACATGCCCGTCGTGATCACCTCTATACACCGGCATGTTCTTTCTCGTGGTCGTCGGGATGGGCATCAGCGTAACGATTCACCGGTCCAAATGCGGAGTGATGCCAGACAACGGCTGGCAGGCTCGCGTTGCATCCATGGTTTGCGCCCACGGCAGGGCCGTCGATACCATCCCACTCGGCGTGCTGCGCATGGGCTTCCATGAATGCGATGGCGGCGACAAGATGGTACTGCATGCGGCAAACGCCGTCCTCGTCATCAGCCGTTGGTGTTTGCCGGAGGTCGCTGTGACTTCACGATGGGCACAATCCGATGCGGGCAACTGGAGTGACGCTCACATGGGGTACTACCGCCATTCTGGCAATGCTAAACATCCTTCGGTTCGAGTAATACCGCGCGCAACCTGCGCGTGACTACTATGCGACCACAAGTCACGATGTTCGAAATCGGATCGTCTCTCTCATGAGTATGTCTATGGATCGTCCGCCGGCGGCGCCGCTTCTGCAGGGCATCGTCAACGAGCGCGAGAGTCAGCTTCGGCTCGTGACGAGCGTACGCCTTCGCTGGATGGCTGTTCTCGGTCAGCTCGCGGCAATAGCAGCGGTGACGTTGCTTTATGGCTTCCCGGTCAACATCGGAAGCTGTCTCGTCTTGATCGCGATGTCGGCCTGGCTGAACGTTTTTCTCGCCATTCGCTATCCTGCCCGCCATCGCCTGACGACGCGTTTCGCATTCGGGCTCCTCGTCTATGATCTGCTGCAACTGGCCGGGCTTCTCTATCTCACTGGCGGTATCCAGAATCCGTTTGCGGTTCTGATGGTCGCTCCCATCACCGTCGCCTCGGCGACTCTGCCGCTGCGATACACTCTGATCCTTGGCGGCATGGTGATGGTCGTCGGCATGGTGCTTATCAATCACCACGATCCGCTTCCTTGGTACGCGGGCATGCGCTTCGAGCTTCCGCGCGACTACAAGATCGGCGCGCTGCTCGCGCTGATTGCGTCGATGGGGTTCCTGGCCTTTTTCACGTGGCGCCTGAACAAGGAGTCGCGGCAGATGTCGGCAGCGTTGGCCGCCACGGATATGGTGCTTGCGAGCGAACAGCGTTTGCATGCGCTCGACGGTCTGGCCGCAGCTGCGGCGCATGAACTCGGGACGCCGCTCTCGACGATCGCTCTTGTTGCGAAGGAACTCGAGTATGAGCTCGGCAGCGACAGCCGCTATCGCGAGGATCTTCAGCTCTTGCACAGTCAGGCGCGCCGCTGCCGGGAAATTCTGCAGAAGCTGACGCGCAAGCCGGACGAGCAGGACCCCATGCACGCGAGTCTCACTGTCGTGGAACTGTTAGAGGAAGCGTCGGCACCGCATCGCGCCGCCGGCAAGCGCATCATCATAACCGCGAGCCCGCTGCCGGGCCTCGATGACGAAGTCC
The DNA here is from genome assembly GCA_964470545.1 of uncultured Hyphomicrobium sp. GTDB lineage: Bacteria > Pseudomonadota > Alphaproteobacteria > Rhizobiales > Hyphomicrobiaceae > Hyphomicrobium_B. The sequence goes on from CAYYDL010000565.1 coordinate 2,903, forward strand.
GGATCGAGCCGGTCGCGCACCGGCGTCCGGGCGTGATCTATGGTCTCGGCAACCTGATCGAAAACGCCGTCAGCTTCGCCGCGTCGGAAGTGCAACTCACGGCACGATGGAACGGATCGGACG